>JASLCK010000335.1 GCA_030151865.1 Rhodospirillaceae bacterium
ATCGTCCAGCTTGCCCGGCTTCAGCAAGATGGTATCGGAAATTCCGATCTTGCCCACGTCGTGCAGCCAGGCGCCTTTCAGCAGTTCATGGATTTGCCGGGGCTTCAGCCCCAACGCTTCGGCCAGCCCAAGGGCGTATAGGGCAACGCGGAAATTATGGGCCTGGGTATCGCTGTCGCGCTTGGCAATGGCGCTGCCCAGAACCGCCAAGGTGCCAAAATTGGCCTTCAGCAAATTGACCGACAAGGCTTGCTGCTCACGGTACAACCCCCGGATCAGCGGAAACAGCACCAGCGTGGTCAGGGCCGCCACCAGCATCACCTGCAACACCGAAATGGTAACCCGGCCTTTGATTTCCGCCATCCGCAGCGGCGGGATGTCATAAACCCCCTCGAAATAACCGCGCAGACTGCCATCAGGAGCTGTCAGGCGGGCTACCACCTGGATATAGACTTCATCGTCAGCCAAAATTTTACGCAGCCAGGGCTGACCGTCATCTGGAAAGCGGTGCCGCCCGGTTTCGATTTTTTCCGTCAGATGGGGCGGCAGCGTTCCCCCGACCGAAGCAACCTCGCGGTGTTCAGCGTCATAGATTTCCGCCATCAGGAAGTAACCTTGACGGCCGGGCTGACGGTTCTTCATGAATTCCCACAATCGGGTTTCCATGGCCGATCCGTCGGTCGTGCGTACTTCACTGGGAAAGTGCTGGGAAAACGCCTCAGCTTCGGCGGTAGCCAGGGAAATCACCGTCTCATCGACCCGGCGCAGTTCGAACACAAAGGTGATCGCACCACACAACGCGGCGACAACAAGGGTGCCCAAAATCAGACGGCGGGCCAGGCGATGCTGCAACGATGAGAACATGGCTCTTGATCTACGACAGTGCGGCTGAATTGATTCTGAACAACTGTGACACCATCATTTTTCCATGTCTCCTGCAAACGGCGGATATCCTCCTCCGATTGGTTTCGCACGGGAGATATTCGGTTATTAGAGCATGATGATGGTTGATGTCTTGGAAAGACTAGGCTAGAAGCTGAAAACTTTCCAAAGGCTGTCAACCGGGCGCAATCCCGGCCCAAGAAGCCCAAGGCAGCGGTCCTTCTGATGAACATTGACCTTGCCCGCACCTTTTTGGAAATCGCCGAAACCGGCAATTTCAACAAGGCGGCGGAACGTCTGAACGTTACGCAGTCCACCGTCAGCATGCGTATCAAAGCGCTGGAAGACGAGTTAGGACGGCCTCTGTTCACCCGCTCGAAAGCGGGCACCGAACTGACTACCGCAGGCAGTCAGTTCCGCCGCTATGCCTCGACCATGGTTCGTGTCTGGGAACAGGCTCGCCAGGAACTGGCCCTGCCGCCGGGCTTCCGTTCGGTTCTGACCGTGGGCGGCCAGTTCTCGCTGTGGGACCGCATGATGTTGCGCTGGATCCCCTGGATGCGCGACGCCATGCCCGATGTCGCGGTGCGCGTCGAAGTGGGATTGTCGGATGGGCTGATGCGTCAGTTGTCGGAAGGCCTGATCGATATCGGCGTGATGTATTCGCCGCAAAGCCGTCCCGGTCTGGTCACTGAAAAGCTGCTGGAAGAACGGCTGGTGCTGGTCAGCACCACCCCCCGGCAAATGGGCCAGTGGGATGCCGGTTATATTTTCGTCGATTGGGGGCCGGAATACCGCTCGGCCCACAGCCAAAGCTTTCCTGATCTATCGACCCCGGCGGTGTCGGTCGGGTTGGGCGCGTTGGGCTTGCAGCATATGCTGGCCAATGGCGGCTTTGGCTATTTCCCCATGCGGGTGGTCCGCCCCTATCTGGAAGCAGGAACCCTGCATCTGGTACCCGACGCCCCCGAGTTCCGCCGCCCCGCTTACATGGTCTTTTCGGCCACTGACGAGCAGGCTGACTGGCTGCTGACCGCCGTGCGCGGTTTGCGCCATGTCGCATCCCTGGAATCCGAAGAATAGAATTTAGCCCCCTGGGCCTGTCAGTCAAAAGGCCGGAGGGCATTCCCATCCGGCCTTTTTCGTGGCGGATATCCGTCCCGATCAGCCGCGCAGGCGGGTGCGCGCCGATTTAATGACGTCCATCAGATGGTCATAGGCCACCCCGTCGCTGTCCATCAGACGGCGGGTGATGGGGTCGTTAATGATATCGGTCAGGGCGGGTTCTTCATGCCCACTGAAGCGGGCAGAAGCGAATACGGCACGCTGCGACATGGCCACAGTCACCGCTTGAACGCGCTTATCTTTGTGCATCGGAGCAGGCTTGCAGACATTCGTCATCACGTGCGCCCCCCTTCCTTGTGGCGTTGTGCGGGATCAAAACTCGGTCCAGAGGACGACTATAGCGCCACCCTAGAGAATTCCTAATAGTTTTGAGGGTAATCAATAAATAAACAAAAGATTAGGAACAGCCCTAAATATTAGTATCTAATTTACATTTACTGCAATGCAGCAACGATTTCTTTAAACACATATAAGACCTGGGCTGGTCCCGGCAAGGGGCATGATGGCTAAAATCCCATCTGTCCAGGGTCAGCCCTGCCGATAAAACTAAGGTAATAGGAGAAATGTGGCGACATAACGGCAGTCCATACCGTGTCGAGGAAACGTCATCTGGAAAAACACCCTACTTTAGGATATGGTTGCATTGGGCTATTTAGGGTAAGGGGGCGTTCATGTCGATCGAATGGCGTGACGCGCTGTGCGTTGGCGATCCAAGTATCGACTCCGATCACAAACATCTGATTGATCTGATCAATCAGTTTGAACAGTGCATTACTGGACCAATCAACCATAAAAGCATCGCCAAGGTACTGATCGGTCTGGTCCAGTACACTGGCGAGCATTTCGCACGGGAAGAGGAGATTCAACTGAAGATCCGCTATCCTTACGTGGAATCGCACCGTCGTCAGCACCGTGATGTGTTGAGAAAACTGGGCGGCCTGCTGCAGGAATACACCGAATCCCACGGCGAAATCCGTGACAAGATGATCCGCGACATGACCGATTTCCTGAAGGAATGGCTGATCAACCATATTATCGAGTCCGATCTGCGCATGCGCCCGTTTGTGCTGAAGATGCAGGCCGAGCAGCGGGAAGCCGCCAAACGCCGCCGTCTGGCCGCGCAAACCGCCGAACAGCACTAACCGCCGCTCCTCACAGGGGGCCAAGCAGCCAGCCACCCCCTTTCCACAAAGCCAGCAGCGCCACGGCTAAAACCACAACGATCTCCGTCGCACCGCCCGTGCTGCAAACCGGCAGGGAAAACCGGTGGTGGCTGGGCCACAGCAGTGGCACCCCTTGCGGCGTCAGGCCATCTGCCGCCAAATGGGACAAATAGCCCACGGCCAAAGCGCTGATCCAGACGCCGCCGCTCTCGCTTCCCAACAGCCACACCCCCAGCGCCACCGCTACCAGCGAATGGGTGATGCCACGATGGCCGAAAATCGCCGCAATCGGTCGTGACAGAAACGGCAGACGCCGCCCCAACCAGGATTGAGGATGGTCAATATCGGGCAGCAAGGCCCCCGCCAGCACCAAGACGGCGGCGCGCGGATCGCGGCTGACCAACCCATCCCCCGCCAGCCAAACCCAGCTTGCCGCCCCAACCGCCAAATGCGACATCACCCGCATGGTTGCCTTGTATCCTATGATTCCCGAAAGGGGCAGCACCATGCTGGAACAAAACATAAACATCAAGGGTAAAAAGAACCCCCCGCCAGTTTCCCGACGGGGGCCTCTTTTATCTTGTTCCGTTCAGCCAGGGCCGAGCGGAGCCGATCGTCAGACCGTCACGCTGTCGGCCACTTCGCGGAAGTCCGCGATCTGGTCGAAGTTCATGTAACGATAGATGTCGGCGGCCTTGGCGTTGACCACGTTGACCTGTTCCAAATATTCCGCCACGGTCGGGATCTTGCCCATCAGAGCGCAGACCGCCGCCAGTTCGGCCGAACCCAGATAAACGCGGGTGTCGATGCCCAGACGGTTGGGGAAGTTGCGGGTGCTGGTGGACATGGCGGTCGAACCCTTGCGGACCTGGGCCTGGTTGCCCATGCACAGGCTGCAGCCAGGCATTTCCATGCGGGCGCCCGACTTGCCGAGAACGCTGTAATAGCCTTCCTCGTTCAGGATCATGGCGTCCATCTTGGTGGGCGGAGCAATCCACAGGCGGGTCGGGATGTCCGACTTGCCTTCCAGCACCTTACCGGCGGCGCGGAAGTGACCGATGTTGGTCATGCACGAACCGATGAAGGCTTCATCGATCTTGGTGCCAGCCACGTCGGACAGGAACTTGGCGTCATCGGGGTCGTTAGGGCAGCAGACGATGGGTTCCTTGATGTCGGCCAGATCGATTTCGATGATGTGGGCGTACTCGGCGTTCTTGTCGGCTTCCATCAGGTCGGGCTGGGCCAGCCAGGCTTCGACCTTCTCGATGCGGCGCTGCAGCGTCTTGGCATCGGCATAACCGTTGGCGATCATGTTCTTCATCAGAACGATGTTGGACTGCAGGTATTCCTTGATCGGCTCGGGGTTGAGCTTGATCGTGCAACCGGCGGCAGAGCGCTCGGCCGAGGCATCGGACAGTTCGAACGCTTGCTCAACCTTCAGGTTGGGCAGGCCTTCGATTTCCAGGATGCGGCCGGAGAACTCGTTGATCTTGCCGGCCTTGGCGACGGTCAGCAGACC
>JASLCK010000237.1 GCA_030151865.1 Rhodospirillaceae bacterium
CGTTTTTTTAAGCGGCGCAACCGCAAGGTTGCATCTCTTCCCGGCAGAGGATCATGCGGGGTTTGCAAGGCTGAAAAAGCCGCTTCAAATCCAGGTGTTTCAAAAAGACAGATGTCGCGGGACTGGACAATGGCGCGGCGCGGCGGCATCTCTTAAGACTGATTGCTTATGATTATTGCCAGGGCGGACATGGCCAAGACAGACATGCGTTGCGACGTGCTTATCATCGGCGGCGGGCTGGTCGGCGGACCGCTGGCCTGCGCCCTGGCCCAATCGGGCGTCAGTGTCGCCGTGGTCGATCACGAAGACCCGGCGACGGCGGTCGCTCCCGCCTTTGACGGGCGGGCGTCTGCCGTGGCGCTGGGGGCGCAGCGGGTTCTGACGGGCGTCGGCCTGTGGGAAGACATCACCCCTTACGCCGCGCCCATCAAGCAGATCCGGGTGTCAGACGGCCATTCGCCGTTGTTCCTGCATTATGATCATCAGGTGCTGGGGGAAGAGCCGTTTGGCTGGATCGTCGAAAACCGCGCCATTCGTCAGGCGGTGTTGAAGCGTTTGCCCCTGTTGGAACAGGCCACCTTGCTGGCGCCGCTGTCGGTACAGTCCTTGGACCGCACGGTTGATGGGGTGACGGCCACTTTGTCCGATGGCCGAACCCTTCAGGCCCAATTGGTGGTGGCGGCCGATGGCCGTCCCTCGCCAACCCGCAAGGGGGCGGGGATTGGATTGACGCGCTGGGATTATCACCAGACCGCCATCGTCTGTACGGTGGCCCACGCCAAGCCGCATAACGATATCGCCCAGGAACATTTCCTGCCCGCCGGTCCGTTCGCCATCCTGCCGCTGCCGGGCAACCGGTCTTCGGTGGTGTGGACGGAAAAGGGACATCTGGTCAAATCCATCATGGCCCAGTCGGACGAGGATTTCCTTCGCGAGCTGAAAAGTCGCTTTGGCGAATTCCTAGGTGAGATTGCGGTGGAAGGGCCGCGCTTTGCCTATCCTTTGTCCTTGCAGTTCGCCGACGCCTATACTGCGCGCCGTCTGGCGTTGGTGGGCGATGCCGCCCATGGCATGCATCCGGTGGCCGGGCAGGGCATGAATATGGGGCTGCGTGACGTTGCCGCCCTGGCTGAAGTGCTGGTGGAAGCCCACCGTCTGGGTCTGGATCTGGGCAACGCCACGGTGTTGGAACGCTATGCCCGCTGGCGGCGTTTCGACAATCTACTGATGCTGGGTTTGACGGACGTGATCGTGCGTTTGTTCTCCAACGACATCAAGCCGTTGGCCTTGGCCCGCGATATCGGCCTGGCCGCTGTTAACCGCATGCCGCGTCTGAAGAAGTTCTTCATGCGCCATGCTATGGGGCTGGTGGGCGAATTGCCGCGCCTGATGAAGGGGCAAGCCCTGTAAGCTGGCAAGAATCCCTTGGTGTGAAAAAAGGCGGGCCCAAGAGCCCGCCTTTTTCTTAAGCGAAACAGGCCTGCACCAACTGCCGGAAGGCATCGGCGCGGTGGCTGATTTCGTGTTTGGCGGCGGGTTCCATTTCACCGAAGGTCAGGCTTTGCCCCTGGGGCAGAAACATCGGGTCATAGCCGAAGCCCCGTTGCCCGCGCGGCGGCCAGACCAACTGGCCATGCACAAACCCTTCAAAGGTTTCCATATGACCATCCGGCCAAGCCAGAGACAGAGCGCTGACGAAGTGGGCGGCCTTGTCGGGATTGTCGCCCAACTGGGTCCAGACCTTTTCCATGGCCATGGCGAAGTCCTTGGACGGACCGGCCCAGCGGGCGGAATAGATGCCCGGAGCGCCGTCGAGGCCCCGTACCGCCAGACCGGAATCATCGGCCAGGGCAGGCAGGCCCGAAGCCTTGGCGGCAGCCAGGGCTTTTAATTCGGCATTGGCGATAAAGGTCAGGCCTGTTTCTTCCGGCTCGGCCAGATTAAGCGCGCCCGCCGAAATCACCTCGGCCCCAAAGGGAGCCAAAAGCTCGTCGATTTCGCGGACCTTGCCGGGGTTATGGCTGGCGATCACCAGCTTGCCCCCGGCAAATTGGCGCCGTTCGCTCACAGCCCCAGGGCCTTGCGCTGCAACGCGGTCAGCTCGTTCACCCCGGCCTGGGCCAGGTCCAAAAGGGTGGTGAACTGGTCGCGGCTGAACGGCTTATCCTCGGCAGTGCCCTGAATTTCGACGATGCCGCCGTCCGAGGTCAGGACGAAATTGGCGTCGGCCTGACAGTTGGAATCCTCGGCATAATCCAGGTCCAGTACAGCGTGGCCTTCAAACAGGCCGCAGGATACGGCGGCGACCTGGCCGATCAGCGGGATCGCCGACAAGGTGCCGCGCTTGACCAAAGCCTGAAAGGCCAGATGCAAAGCGACGTAAGAGCCGGTGATGGCGGCAGTGCGGGTGCCGCCATCGGCCTGGATAACGTCGCAATCCACCTTGATCTGGATTTCGCCCATGGCCTGCAGATCGGTGACGGCGCGCAAGGACCGGCCGATCAGACGCTGGATTTCCTGGGTGCGTCCCGATTGCTTGCCCTTGGCGGCTTCGCGATCGGTGCGGGTGTGGGTCGAACGGGGCAGCATGCCGTATTCGGCGGTGACCCAGCCCTTGCCGCTGTTGCGCAGGAAG
>JASLCK010000238.1 GCA_030151865.1 Rhodospirillaceae bacterium
GATCCCCAGATCAAAAAGACCGTCAACAAGGCCTTTGGCGAGGCGGCGGAAAAGCTTGGACTGGGGCGCGATCACAAGGAAGAGGTGATCCAGCACGTTCAGTCCCTGGCCCAGGAACTGGCCTATATCGAAGCCTTGCGCGACCGTCTGCGCAAGATTGAGATGATGGAAGAAAAAATCCAGGGGCTGCGCCGTCTGTACGGGCGCGAACGCAGCGTGCTGGAAGTTGCCGATCAGGTCGCCCGCCTGGGTGAGCGGGCTTTACAGGATTTCGAAGAACAATTCTTGGAAGTCGATGCCCAGACCGGGGAAATTCTGTCGGTGCTGCGCAATCTGGACAGCCAGATCGCCTATATCCGCGACAAGCGCGACGATATCCACGCCCGCCTGATGGCTTGGGATGATATCCTGACGGAATGGGAATTGGTGCAGGTCAAGGTCGGGCCGGAAAAGCCGGAATTGCTGCGCCGCGCCTATCACTTTCTGGCCCCGCGCTTCATGATGGTGAATGAATGGGTGCTAATGACCAAGCCACAGCGGGGCAACGCCGACGGTGTCAGCCAGTTGGGGGCGGACGGCAAGCCCAAGAAGAAAATGCATGTGATGCGGTGGTAGGCAAAACTTCGTCCGTTTCACGTCGCATTGCTGTGGCCGCTTTGGTGGTCTGGGTGGGACTGTCCTGTTTGCCCGCCGGGGCCAAGCCGCCCATCGATCCCAAGGATCCCCCTCCCGATCCGCCCGGTTCGGGCCGCTTGAACCGCCAGGATAATGGTCATATGACCGGATCGGTGCCGCCGCCCCTGCCGGGGGTGGGGCCGTTTCAGCGGCTGCCCTCCATCGATGAAACCCGTTGGGTGGTGCTGGCGGTGCGCAACAAACCTTATTGGAAGGCAGGCACTTTGGACCCGGTGCTGACCAATGCCTGCCGTCGGGGGGAATTCGCCACCGCCACCTTTAACCGCATGGTGGTGCGCTTTACCGATCCCAGCGGGGCGGGGGCGCTGCAAGTGGTGGTGCCGACTCATCGACATCTGTTGTTCGACCAGCGCAATCTGGCCAAGCCCAACGAAACCTACTTCTTCTTTTCTTCGGCCCAGCCTGATTGTCAGGTCTGGATCGAAGGTAAGGTCAAGCCCCGCATTCTGCCGCCATCGGGCAGCATCGTGCCGAAACAGGACCCTCAGGCCCTGAAGAAGCGCAAGGCGGTGATCGACAGTTGGCCGCAGCCGCCGCCTTATAATCCGCCGTCCCAGTAGAAAGGGGACACAAAAAAGGCCGGGATTGTCCCGGCCTTTTTCTCGAAATGCAGCGGTGCGCGATCAGGTGGCTCCCATTAACTGGGCAGGCGCACGACGGCGAACCAGTAATCCTCGATCGAGCGCATGGCGTCCAAAAAACCGTCCAGATCGACCGGCTTGGTTACGAAGCTGTTGGCCCCGGCATGATAGCAAGACTGAATGTCCGATGTGGCGTTGGACGTGGTCAGGACCACCACCGGAATGTCCTTCAAGGTGCTGTCGCTCTTGATTTCGGCCAACACGTCGCGACCGCTGAGGCCGGGCATGTTCAGGTCAAGCAGCACCAGATCGGGGCGCGGGGCGGCAGTATGTTTGGGGCCTTGGCGGCGCAGGAAGGCCAGGGCTTCCGACCCGTCGGAAACATGATGGACCTGACTGACCACCTTGGCGTCGCGAATGGCGGTGCGGGCCAGAAAGGCGTCGGCGGGATCGTCCTCGACCAGCAGAATCTGGAAGGGCCGGTTGTCTGTCATAGTCATAAGTTCCTTCAGGCCGACGGAGCGGTGTTGAACCAGCGCCGTTCGATCCCCTTCACGGCGGCGATGAATGCATCAATGTCCACGGGCTTGGTGACGAAATCATTCGCGCCCAGGGCGAAACAGCTTTCCTTATCCCGCTCGTACTCGGAAGTCGAGAAAACAACCACGGGAATGTCGGTAAATCCGTTGTCGGCGCGCAGATGCTTCAGGAACTCGCGCCCGTTCATGCGCGGCATGTTCAGGTCCAGCAAAACCAGATGCGGACGCGGCGCGCTGGCGAAATTGGGAGTTTGACGGCGCAGAAAAGCCAAGGCTTCGCTGCCGTCCTGCACATGATGCAGACGGGACGACACGTCACTTTCGCGCAAGGCTAGCTTTACCAGACAGGCATCGGCCGCCTCATCCTCCACCAAGAGGATGTCGACGGCGGCAGGATCGTCAGCGCTGTCAAGAGTCATGTCTGTTCCCTCGGTCGTTCATCGGGAAAGGCCACCATAAATTCGCTGCCTTCGCCCGGGGTGGATCGTACCCATATCCGCCCACCGTGATGTTCCGCGATTTTCTTGCAGACCGCCAGTCCTATTCCTGTTCCGTCGTATTCTTCGCGCGTATGCAACCTTTGGAAGATTCCAAAGATGCGTTCGAAATGTTCGGGCGCAATGCCAATGCCGTTATCCTTGATGGAAACCACCCATTCGCGGTCGGCGCGGCTGGCTGAGATGGTGATGACCGGCGGTCTGTCGGGAGAGCGGTATTTAATGGCGTTGCCCAACAGGTTTTGGAACAACCGCACCAGTTCCAGGGAATCGCCGATGATGGCGGGCAGGGGCTCGACGATTTCGATGGTGGCGTTGGCGTCGCTGGCGGCCAGACCCAGATAGCCCTTGGCTTCCTGTGCGATGGCCAGCAGGGAACAGGGCTCCATCGGGCGGGTCAACCGGCCAATGCGGGAATATTCCAACAGATCGACGATCATCCGATCCATGCGCTGGGCACCGTCGCGGGCAAAGGCGATGAATTCGCGGGCATTATCGTCCAGCGCGTCGGCGTAGCGGCGTTCCAAAAGGGTGACATAACTGCTGACCATGCGCAGTGGTTGGCGCAGATCGTGCGACGCCACATAGGCGAAGCTTTCCAATTCCTTATTGGATCGGGCCAATTCGCTGGCCTTGTCCTGCAGGCTGGCTTGGGCGGCTGCCAGTTCCTTTTCATAGGCGCGGCGGCGCTGATCATCCTGGCGGGCCGATAAAATGGCGGCATAAGTGACAAACAGGGGCCGCAGAAATTCCATCAAGGCGGCGTCAAAGGGTTCGGACCGGTCAATCAATCCGACCAGACCAAACAGACGGCCTGGGCTTTCCAGGGTGATCGCCAGGAAGTTGCTGTCTGGCTGGCACAGCACGGGAAGGGCCGGGAAATCGTCGCAATAGGGCCGCCAAGCCTTGCCGGTTTCTCTAATCGATTGATAAACCGCAGTGATTCCCGCCTTTTCCTGTTCCGGCGCGGCCATCGGCGCACTGTGCGACGCCACCACCCGCATCCCGTCGATTGTTGCCTGATTGGGGGCGGTCAAGGCCAGGAAGCCGCCATGACACCCCGCGAAATCAATCAGCCGTTGAAGCAGGCCGTTGGCCAGCGCGGCATCGGTTTGATCGGTGATAAACTGCGTTTGTAGCCAGTTGATGGTTTCCAGCAGCGCTTCGTTGCGCTTGCGTTCCGTGATGTCCACCACGGCCCCCACCACCCCTGCCGGACGCCCCTCGTCATCACGAAAGATCGCCTTGGCCAAAAGGGCGGTTCTATACTCCCTATTGTTAGGAATGATGGATTCATAACTATATGTGCCACCATTCTCTAGCAACTGCATATCCAGTTGCGCCAGGGAGCTGGCGATTTCCGGATCAAAAACCTCTTCTAGAGTGTGGCCTTTTACGTCCTCGGCGCTATGGCCGATCATTTGGGCATACATGCTGTTGCAGCCCAGGAAGCGGCCTTGAGCATCACGCCAATAAAGGCCGCTGGGAATGGTATCCACCAGGGTTGCCAGGAAATTCAGCTGTTCGCGGGCCTGACGTTCGGCCCGGCGCAGCGCCGTGACATCGCGCACCATCGCC
>JASLCK010000388.1 GCA_030151865.1 Rhodospirillaceae bacterium
CCGGCGGCCTTCAGCTTGGACACCAGACCGGAATAGTCCTTTTCACCGGCGACGATGGATTCGCGCACCGTCGGGGTATCGCCCTTGGCAACCAGAGCCTTTTCGATTTCATCGGCCAGGCCCTTGCCGTAAGCCGACTTGTCGTCGATCACGGCAACCTTCTTGCCCTTGAAATGGTCAGCCACATAGTTACCCGAGACCAAGCCCTGCTGATCATCGCGGCCCATGATGCGGAAGATGTTCTTCAGGCCGCGTTCGGTGACCTTGGGATTGGTCGAAACGGTGGCCATCGGGATCTGGGCTTCGTTGTAGACGTCCGACGCGGGAATGGTCGAGCTGGAGCACCAATGGCCGTGCATGAAGACAATCTTCTTGTTGACCATGGTGTTGGCGACCGACACCGCCTGCTTGGGATCGCAGGCATCGTCGCCGATTTCCAGCTTCAGCTTTTCGCCCAACACGCCGCCCTTGGCGTTGATGTCGGCGACGGCCATTTCAGCGCCCTTGCGGATCTGATCGCCCGCAGCGGCGTACTGACCGGTCATCGGACCGGCAATGGCCACCAGATGGTCGGCATGGGCAGTGCCCGCCAGCGCCATCAGGCTGAAACAGGAAGCCAGCAGAATCTTCTTGTTCATCCCTACACTCCTTTTAGACGGTGATTGTCCAGATGGTTCACCAGTTTTAGACGGTGATTATTCAGGTGTTTTACCAGTGAAGCTCCCGCGTCGAGCACATGGGCCCGCGTGAGGTCGGCCGCCGCCTTGGCGTCTCGGCGCGCGAACGCGTCGAGAATGGCGGCGTGTTCAAAATGGGTCTTGGGCGTCTCGTCTTCATTCAAGACCAGAACAGCACGAACATAGCGTTCAAGCTTGTCGTACAAGACCCGCAGCTCGGCCATCAGAATGGGACGGCCAGCATCACGGTACAGCGTCGAGTGGAACTCCCAGTTCAGGTGGCTCCAATGAGCCGGTTCCAGATCGCGGCGGAAGATGTCGAGATAATGTGTGGCGGCTTCCAAGGTGGCATCGGTGATGTGCGGGGCCGACAGTTCGGCCGCCTTGGCTTCCAGCACGGCGCGGATATCCAAATATTCGATGATTTCGTCGGGCGACATGGTGGCGACCACCGCGCCCCGGTTCTTTTCGAAGCTGACCAGCCCTTCCGCTTCCAACCGTTTCAGGGCTTCGCGCACCGGGATCTTGCTGACGCTGAAACGGGCGGCGATTTCGTCCTGCTTCAACGGCTCGCCCGCCTGCATTAACCCATCGACAATGGCGCTGCGCAACACCTCGGCAATATGGTCCGAGGCGCTGACGCGGCTGACCTGGGTCAGCGGAAGATGATCAAGGGACTTTTTCACGGTCGATAATCAGCAGCTTCTAAAGTATATCGTATACGATCACATCGTATGCATGGCTGCCATGCGATGGCAATGGAAAAAGTCTGTCAGACAGGCATTTTTTCTACCTGCCTAGCTTTTGTGCAGTGCAAAACAAAAAAACCTCGCCCGGAAGACGGCGAGGTTGTGCGATGCAAAACAGAAAGGAAAAAATCCGGCCGGTCAGAAACCGCATCAAACCGGGCGAAGAGTCAGATCAAGCGGACTCGATTTCGAAGTGGGCCAAGGCATCGGTCAAATCCAGCATACGCGTGACCGAAGAACGGGGTGAAGCCAACACCAAAGTGCTGTTGGCCGATGCCAAATCGTCGCGCGCGATATGCAGCAGACCCAAGCCGATGGAATCCACATGCATCACCAGGGACAGATCGAACACCACCCGCCGGTTTCGCAGAGTGCCGACTTCATCGAGCAAGCGTTCAAAAACAGGATTACAGGAAAAATCCAGACGACCGCTCAGCGCGACATGCACAGCCTTGTCAGTTTCGGTAATACGGTAATCCATGATAGTCCACTTTATGACCAAATCTTACGGGCAACACTATACCAAAGATTGATACCGCCACCAGCTAAAAGGTCATAACCAGACTACGCCCCCCATCCTCGGCCGAAACCGAGCGGGCCAACATCTTGATCAGCGGCAAGCCGCGTCCGGATTTGGCTTCCAGCTCACAACTTGTGGATAATTGCTTTGAGAAATCAAAGCCTTGCCCCTGATCGCTAACAACAACCATCTGCTGAAACTGGTTCAACGGCATCCAACAGACCTCGACCCGGCGGGCGGAGAGTTCGGGATTGGCCAGCCCTTCTTTCAGTAAATTACAATAAAGCTCGAAGTCATCGCGATTGGTGCGCAAGCCACTGCCGATTTCCAGATTGCCGTGCACCACGGCGTTGCCGACCGCTTCGGCCAGACACATTTCCAGATCATCGCCAGTCCCTGCCGACATATTGGGCATGCGCTCCCGCAGGACTTTGGCGAAACGCCCCACCAGATCGCAGGAAAATGCCGTCGCGGTGGTCAGCGACGCCACCAGACCGCCTTGGCGCGCCACCCGCAGGCAACGCGGGCCAACCCCGGCCAAACCACCCTGAGAATCCAGTTCCAGAAAACCGCGATAAGGCTGCGCCAATCCTGTCGCCAGGGCGGTTTCGCTACCCTCGCCCACCAACAAGGCGCATTGGGGCAAAGCCCCACCATCGCTGCGATTGTCCGCATGGCACAACACCGCGTCCAATTGCTCGGCGTCGGCCCGCAAGGCGTCGGTTTCCCCCAGCAGAGAGATCAGATGCGGGCGCGACATGGCGCCCCATTCATGTTCCGACATCCTGGCCTACCCCTCTTCCCCGACGGCACGCAGCCGGGTGATGCAAACCGCCGTCAGATCATCTTGCAGCGGCAAGACCACCCGCGCCCGAAATGCTGCCATCAAACGACCAACCCGCAAGACCGCCTCCCCACCCAGAACATCTTCG
>JASLCK010000397.1 GCA_030151865.1 Rhodospirillaceae bacterium
GTTGGAAGGCACGCTGGACGACGAAGCCAGCGAATATCTGAACTTCGCCCGCGATGGTGCGCAGCGCATGGACCGGCTGATCATCGATTTGCTGGAATATTCACGGGTCGGGCGCGTCAACAAAGGCATGGCGGAAGTCTCGCTGTCCGACGCCATGGACGACGCCATGGCCAATCTGCGTCTGGCCATCAGCGACAACGGCGCAACCGTGACAATCCCCGATGATCTGCCAACCGTCTGGGGCAATTCAGATGAACTGACCCGGCTTTTGCAGAACCTGATCGGTAATGCACTCAAATACCGTGGCGAGGCCGCGCCCATCATCAAGATCACCTGCGGCCAAGACGCCAACGGCTGGCGCTTTGCCGTGCAAGACAACGGCATCGGCATCGCCCCCGAATTCCATCAAAAGATTTTCGGCCTGTTCCAGCGATTGCACAGCGGCGACAAATACGAAGGCACCGGTATCGGCTTGGCGGTTTGCCGCAAAATCATCGAACGCCATGGTGGAAAATTGTGGGTCGAATCCGACGGTGGAAACGGCTCGACCTTCCTGTTCACCCTGCCTTTCCTGGACGATGCCAAAAAGGCCCACAAAGACGACGACGCCACCCCCTGATAGGTGAAAAACAGCACCGCCCCACAGCCCCGACCGCTTATTGATCCAAAGATAGTTTTTCATCCTTAAAATTTGTGTTACTTTTTTTAAAATTTAACCCCTGGGAGTTTCGGGGAGGGGTTTGTTTTGACGATTTGGCGGTACGATAATGTCCGCGCGATGCTGGCAATCCCAGATCGCGCCATCCGTAATTCGGTCCGAACATCGCTGCAAAATCGCGGTCTGCGCAACCTTGTCGAGGCGCAGGACATCACCGATATCCACGCAGGCATTCAAGGCGGCGACCTGGATTTACTGCTGACCGCCCCCGATATTCCTGGCGGCGATGTCAGCCGCATGCTCCAGGAAATGCGCCACAGCCGTATCGGCGACAATCCTTTTTCCATCGTCATGACCCTGTTGGAATGTCCCAGCCAGGATCTGGTCCGCCGCGTGGTGGACAGTGGCACCGACGATCTTTTGCTGATGCCGATGCTGCCGATCCAGATGGTCGGACGGCTGGACAATTTCGTCTCGGGCCGCAAGCAGTTCGTCATTACCCATGATTATATCGGGCCGGATCGCCGCACATCGGATCGCCCCGGCACCATGCCCGCCCCCCGCGTCGATGTCCCCAACCCGATCCGTTGGCAGGTGGTGTCCAATTCCGACCGGGCCAGTTTGAAATCCATGGTGCGCGACGCATCGTTGCGCATCAACATGCACAAGATGCGCCGCTATTGCCTGCAAATCAGCTATCTGTCGGAACGGATCATTGCGGGCTTTTTCGATGGGACCGATCTGGCCCTTCTGCAAGCCGATGCCGCGGCCTTAAGCACGGTGGCCGAGGATTTGGGACGGCGCATGCAAGACACCATCTACATGCATGGAATCGATCTGATCTTAAGCCTGAACGCCCTGGCCCTGAAGCTGACCATCAAGGATCGCCCGCCCCGTCAGGTGGAAGTGGAAATTCTGCCAACCCTGGCACGGGCCATTCAACGCATGTTCGATGACGCCGATCAGTCGCCCATCCAACTTTTGGCGGCACAAGGGGCTGCCTGAGCCAAAGCGGCACCGCCCCATCTGGGAGCCAGACCGGCCTTAACTGAAGGTCGCGTTCACCACGATCATGATCATCACCAGGGCAATCACGCCAGCCAGCAGGACAGGAACCATTGCCTGAAAAGAGCGGTCCCGCCCTAAGCTTTCCGTCACCCCGGCCTCGGTCAGGACCGGACGGTCGTCAGCATGATCGGAAAGCAGAAGATCACCTGCTGTACCGACGGAATGCTGCTTCAGGCTTTCCGTCATAGTTTCCGTAACCTCGTCCGCTAAAGTCCGGGCAAAACCGATCAAATGAGGTTCCTATTTCTCTTGAAGGTTACCTCTTGAGCATGAGCTAATACAGAAACAGTTTCAATCAAACACTCTGATAACAGATCGTAAACGTAGAAATATTAAGATTAATATATTTACATTCATGCCTGAATTCACAGGGCACAACCTTCCCTTTACCCCTGCTGCGCAGCATGCGACAAACGCGCAGTTCATGGAGATGACGATGTCCGATTATTCGTTTTATGCAGGCATGTTGCGGTTTGTCGCCCGCAAGACCGATATCGAGGATGCGCGCGTGCGCGCCATGATGACCGCCTTGCTGGAATTGACATCCGAGATCGAGGCCGAAGGCCGCTTTAGCGTGGCTGGGGACCGACTGGAACTGACGGCCCGCGCCTTTGCCGGTGTCGCGGCCTTCCTGCAAAAGCAAATCCTGCCGGAAGTGGTCGCCGCCACAAACAAGAGCGGTGAAACCCAAGTGCGCTGGTCAATCGACACATCAATGGATGTGGTCAATCGTCTGTTGGCCCATGCCGCCCAGCAGATCGGTGGCGATTGCGCGATCGTCCTGCCGCCACCGCCGCAATGAAGCGGCTCTGACCGGTAAGTTTTAAAGACAATGCGCAAAGGGGCTTTTCTTCGTCCCCAACCGCCGCATATTGATAACGCCCGTGCGCCTGTCGCGCCCGCGGCACAGTTTTAACGCAAGGATCACTGCCGTGAACACCGCCCGCCCGTCCCTTGGTTTTCTGTCGCGCGCCACTGCCGCGCTGTTGGCCGCCAGCCTTGTTCTGACGCCCATGCTGGCCGAAGCCAAGGCAGGCAAGAGCAGCAGCATGGGAAGCCGCGGCACCCGGACTTTCCAGCAGAACAACGCCCAGCCGCTGCAACGCAGCACCACCCCGCCGCCGCCCGCCGCCGCGCCGCAGGCCCCCGTGCAAAGCGCGCCCTTGTCGCAGCCCCAGGCGGCCCGTCCGGCCATGCCCGCCGCGCCGGTTGCCCAGCCTAGTTTCTTCCAGCGCCATCCGTTCCTAAGCGGCATGATGGGCGGTCTGGTGGGCGCGGGCATCGGTTCGATGCTGTTTGGCGGCGGATCGTTCTTTGGGCAGGGTGCCGGCGGCTTTATCGGCCTGATCCTGCAAATCCTGCTGATCGTCTTTGTGGTCAAGCTGCTGATCGGCTTTTTCCGCCGCCGCAGCAATCCCGCCGCATACGAAGCCGCGCCGCAGCAGGCCGATTATGATTATCAGGCCCAGAACGTGACCGCCGTCGCGCCGACGCGCCCCGCCAATCCGCTGGAATTCCAGTTGGGAGCCGAGGATCTGCAAATCCTGGAACGTCTGCTGATCGAGGTGCAGACCGCCTGGAGCCGTGGCGACATCCCCGCCCTGGGCCGGATGATGAGCCCGGAAATGGCTGGCTATATGGATGAACTGCTGCGCCAGGACCGCGATTCCGGTTTGCAGAACATTGTCGAACAGGTCCATCTGACCCACGGCAATGTGGACGAAACCTGGCGTGAAGGCGGGGTGGAATATGCCACCGTCACCCTGTCCTGGACCGCCATCGACTATACGCTGCGTATCGGCACCAATCAGGTGGTGGACGGCGACCGCAGCAACCCGGTGGAAACCACCGAGGTGTGGACCGTGTTCCGCCAGCCGGGCCGCCCCTGGATCCTGACCGCGATCCAGCAGAAGTAACGGACTGGAATAACAATAGAAAAGGCGCTGAGGGCAACCCCAGCGCCTTTTTCTTATCCATCGTCCAAGCACTCAGATCAGGCGGGAACCCGTCCGACCAAGGCGTCGAAGTCGGCAATCAAGGCCGCCGTCACAGGGCCCGGGGTGTAACGGTGCGGGCCGATTTCACCCACCGGAGTGATTTCCGCCGCCGATCCGGTCAGGAACACTTCCTGAGCCTTGGCCAGTTCCTCGGGCGCGATCACCCGTTCGATCACCTGCAGGCCCCGCTTTTCCGCCAGCTTCATCACGGTCTGACGGGTCAGCCCGTTCAGGAAGCAATCGGGCCGGGGCGTATGCAGGGCGCCATCGATGACCAGGAAGATATTGGCTCCGGTGGCTTCCGCCACATTGCCCTGCCAGTCCAGCATCAAACTGTCGCTATAGCCTGCCTGCTCGGCTTCCTGCTTGGCCAGGGTGCCGATCATATAAAGCCCGGCAGCCTTGGATGCGGTCGGCGCGGTTTCCGGATGCGGGCGCTTCCAGCGGGCAATGTTCATGCGGATGCCGACGCGGCGCAGTTCCGCCGGGAAATAGGACGGCCAGACCCAGGCGGCGATGGCGACATGGATCTTGGTGTTGGGGGCAGACACCCCCATCTGCTCGGCCCCGCGATAGGCAACCGGGCGCACATAGCCGTCGATAATGCCATTGGCCTCGACCACCTGGCGGGTCGCGTCGTTCAGTTCCTCGACGCTATAGGGCAAAGCAAAGCCCAGAATCTGCGCCGAACGGACCAAACGCTCGCTATGTTCCTGCAATTTGAATACGGTTTTGCCATAGACCCGTTCCCCCTCGAACACAGCCGAGGCATAGTGAAGCGCGTGGGTGAGAACATGGGTCTTGGCGTCGCGCCAGGCAACCATCTTGCCGTCGAACCAGATGTAGCCATCGCGGTCATCAAAGGGTATGAGGGTCATGGGACAAAACCTCAGATAAGTTATATTATTTCCGTTTCGATGCTCCACAAGTAACATTCCGAAGGCATATACGTCAACATGGCTGACATAAAATCCGGCGCAAACCTGCTATTCCTTCGTGAAGAGGAACTCCGTCAGGGCCTTGAACTGCTGTTCTTCGCCTATCGCGATTTCACCGCCGAGCCCGATGCGATCCTGGCGGAATTGGGCCTGGGACGGGCTCATCACCGGGTCATCTACTTCGTTGGGCGCAACCCTGGCATCACCGTCAGCGACCTGTTGGCGATCCTGCACATCACCAAGCAAAGCCTGTCACGGGTGCTGTCTCAACTGGTCGAGGAAGAATATATCCAACAGCGTCCCGGCCAGCGCGACCGCCGCCAGCGTCTTCTGGAACTGACCGCCAAGGGCATCGAATTAGAACGGCAACTGACCGAAAGCCAGCGCGCCCGCTTTGCCCGTGCCTATCGTGAAGCCGGGGCCGAAGCGGTCGAGGGTTATCGCAAGGTCATGCTGGGACTGATCGACGAAACCGACCGGGCCCGCTTTCCCGCACGCGGCGCGCGCCGTCCTGGCGGTCCGGCGTCGGGGGGGCGTTGATGAGCGAGCAGTTCCATATCCTGGTGGTCGATGACGACACCCGCCTGCGCCAGCTTTTGCGCAAATATCTGACCGATAATGGCTATCTGGTCACCATCGCCGCCGATGCCAAGGAAGCCCGGCAGCAATTGGGGGCCATGGAATTCGACCTGATCGTCTTGGATGTGATGATGCCCGGAGAAACCGGGTTGGACCTGACCCGCAGCCTGCGCGCCGACAACCATGTGCCGATCCTGCTGCTGACCGCCATGGCGGAAACCGAAGACCGCATCAACGGGCTGGAATCCGGGGCCGACGATTATCTGCCCAAGCCGTTTGAACC
>JASLCK010000415.1 GCA_030151865.1 Rhodospirillaceae bacterium
TGCCGCCCAACATCATCGACAGGCGCGCCGCACCCAAAGCGGGCAGGTCATAGCCCAGCAGGTGGGCGGCTTCCGACAGATCGGCAGCGTCGGCGGTGATCTTCAGCGCCAGGGTCGGGTCGCCCAGCTTGTCGCCGGAAATCTGCCCGTCGATGGTCGCCAGCATGCCCGGCAGAACCGCCTTCAGCTTGATGGGATAGGGCTGGGTCTGAAAATGTCCGGTGCCCAGCAGATCGGCCACCGGTCCCAGCACGCCGGACACATCGATGGCCTTATCGTTCCAGAACCCCGACAGTTTGACGCCGATAGGGGAAATCAGGGTATCGGCGTCAGCGGTAAAGCGTTGAATGCGCACCACATGGCTGATGGAGCCGTCTTTATATTCCACCCGTCCATCGCGCACGCTGACGCGGCCAACGCGGAAGTTGGTCGGGGTGCCGGTGCTGTTGGCCGATGGCGTCTGGTCGGCGGCGGCGGTGGAAAAGGTCCAGTTGGCGTGACCCTTGCCGTCCTGTTCCAGCAACAGATCGGGTTCCACCAGCACCATGCGGCGGATGGCGACTTCGCGGAACAGCAGCGGCACCAGCCCGATTTGCGCTTCAATCCGCTTGATGCGCAGCATTTCGGGACGGCTGCCCCAGGGTGCGTTGGCCAGCACGATGTCTTCGGCCACCAGTGACGGGGCCAGCGACAGGTTCAGCTTGATCGGCCCTTCGATGCGCAGGTCGCGGCCCAGCACAGCTTGGGCGCTTTGCAGCAGAAACGGACGATAGCGGTTGACGTCGATGGATTTGGCAACCGCGATCAGGGCGATTACCAATGCCACCGCCCCCACCGCCGTCAGCTTGAAGATGGTTTTCAGGCGCATCGCTCAGTCCCTATCGGTCAGGCTTGCCAGGGCGTCGGGCAAGGCGGCATAGGTCTGCACCAGAATATCGGCGCCTGCTTGCTGCAATTCCTCGGGCGGGTGATAGCCCCAGGCGACGCCGGCGGCAAAGGCCTTGGCGCTTTTGCCCATCTTCACGTCAAACACGGTGTCGCCGATCATCACCGTCTGGTCGGCATCGGCACCGGTTTCCGCCATGGCTTGCAGCACCATCGACGGATGCGGCTTGCCGGGATGGCCGTCGGCGGTCTGCAAGGTCAGGAAACGCTTGGTGAAGCCATGGCGTTCCAGCATGGCGTCCAGGCCGCGTCGGGTTTTGCCGGTGGCGATGCCCAGCAGCCAGCCATCGTCTTCCAGCTTGGCCAAGGCATCTTCCGCGCCGGGAAACAGCGGTTCGGCATGATCGGGAGACGACCGCAGTTCAAAGAAGGCGTCCTTGTAACCATGGGCCAGCGACACATGCAGATCGGGATCGGCGTCCGGCAGCAAGGTGGCGCAGGCTTCCACCAGCGACAGACCGATGATGCGCCGCACCGCATTGGGATCGGGATCATCCAGCCCATGTTGCCGCCATGAGGCCGTCATGGCGGCGATGATGTTGTTCTGGCTGTCGATCAAGGTGCCATCGACGTCGAAAACGGCGAGGCGCAGGCGGTCGGTCATCGGGATGTCTTCGTTCTGTGCGGAGGAAGCGTCTTATATATAAGCACCAGCCAGTCTAGCCGAGTGCGTGATCTTGCTCCACTACTACCGCAATCAGGCGGAAATGCGGCGTTCCCTTTGTTACCGGAGAATCATCGAGCGGATCAGCACTTCCTCGACCTTGGGCTGACCGCCGGTAACCTGATCGACGCTGGCCTTGATGACGGCCTTGGCCAGGGCAAAGCCGTTGTCGGGATCGGTGAAGGCTTCGATTCTGTAATTCATGAAGTTTTCCTTCATGGCGGCAATGATCTTTTGCTTGGAACTGCCGATCTTTGACGCTTCCTCGGCCTTGCCGACATCCAGCCAGGCCTCGACCTCCAGCATGCGATAGGTTTGGTTTTCGTCCTGAAGCACGGCCAGCCGCATACGCGGCAGTTGCACCACCGAAGGCGGAGCCTTGGCGACGATTTCATTGGCAGGCTTGGGGGCGGCCCCTTCGCCTTCCTTGGGGGCTTTCTTGCCCGCCAGGGCGGGGTTGCACAACAGCAGGGACAGTCCGGCGGCCACCGCCAGAGCGCGTAGGGTCAGCGCCATCATTCACCTCGGATAGGGGGCGGATTTCTCCGCCCGCAGGCTTTTCTCTCAGAGAGGAAGGGCGGCCCTTCCGTGGGGCCGCTCCGTTAGGTCAAGTTTAGTCTAAACCCCGATCACTCCAAAGGCTTTGCTTCGCCCAGCACGTCTTGAAAGGCGTCCTTGAGCGCCATGTCCACTTCCTCCATGGTGGGGGTGTGGCCCAAATCCCAAAGCGAGGTCACGCCATACTGGGTGATACCGCAGGGCACGATGCCGCCAAAATGCGACAGATCGGGATCGACGTTCAGCGAGATGCCGTGGAACGTCACCCAGCGGCGCACCCGCACGCCGATGGCGGCGATCTTGTCTTCGCGGCCCATGCCGCGTTCGACCCAAATGCCGACCCGGCCATCGCGCCGTTCCCCTTTGACGCCAAAGCGGTCCAGGGTGTGGATCAGCCATTCTTCCAGATCGTGGACAAAGGCGCGGATATCGCCGCCGCGCCGCTTCAGATCCAGCATGACATAGGCCACCCGCTGGCCGGGGCCATGATAGGTGTACTGTCCGCCGCGTCCGGCGTCATAGACCGGGAAGCGGTCGGGGTCCAGCAGGTCTTCCCGCTTGGCGCTGGTGCCCGCGGTGTAAAGCGGGGGATGTTCCAGCAGCCAGACGCATTCCGGCGCGCCCTGATCACGGATGGCGGCGACGCGGGCTTCCATGAAAGCCAGGGCCTCGGGGTAATCCACCGGGGAGTCGGAAATTTTCCATTCCAAAGAATTCATCGCATTAATCACAACTGCACTCTTGAACC
>JASLCK010000023.1 GCA_030151865.1 Rhodospirillaceae bacterium
ATCGCGCCGACGTGATCCTGCCGGGTGCCGCCTACACCGAAAAGGACGCCACCTACGTCAACACCGAAGGCCGGGTCCAACAGACCCGTCTGGCGATTTTCCCGCCGGGCGAGGCCAAGGAAGACTGGAAGATCGTCCGCGCCCTGTCGCAGGTTCTGGGGCAGACCCTGCCTTACGACAGCCTGTCGGCGGTTCGCGCCCGTCTGGTCGAGGTCAACCCGGTGTTCGCTTCCGTCGGTCAGGTTCAGGCCGCCGAATGGGCCAAGTTCGGCGCGGAAGGCAGCGTGACTGCCGAAGCGTTGGAAAGCCCGGTCGACAACTACTACATGACCGACCCCATCAGCCGCGCGTCGAAGACCATGGCTGAGTGCACCGCCGCCTTTGTCGGCTGCGCCCATAAGAGGACCGGAACCCATGGCTGATCTCATGGAAATCTTCTGGGCCATCTGGCCGGTTCTGCGGATTGTTCTGCTGATCCTGGCCATCGTTCTGCCGCTTCTGGTGGCTGTGGCCTATCTCACCTATGCCGAACGTAAGGTCATCGGCGCGATGCAACTGCGCAAGGGCCCCAACGTGGTTGGCCCTTGGGGTCTGTTGCAGCCGCTGGCCGACGGCGCCAAGCTGTTCTTGAAGGAAACGGTGGTTCCTACCGGTGCCAACAAGGCGGTGTTCGTCATCGCCCCGGCCCTGACCTTCATCCTGTCGCTGGTGGCCTGGGCCGTGGTGCCCTTCGATGAAGGTTGGGTGCTGTCGAATATCAATGTCGGCGTGCTCTACCTGTTTGCCATTTCGTCCCTGGGCGTCTACGGCATCATCATGGCCGGTTGGGCTTCCAACTCGAAGTACGCCTTCCTGGGCGGTCTTCGCTCGGCGGCGCAGATGGTGTCCTATGAAGTCTCCATCGGCTTCGTGATGATCTCGGTGCTGCTGTGTGTCGGTTCGTTGAACCTGTCGGACGTGGTGCATGCCCAGGCAAAGGGTGTGTGGTTCGTTCTGCCGCATCTGCCGCTGTTCGTGATCTTCTTCATCTCGGGTCTGGCGGAAACCAACCGTGCCCCGTTCGACTTGCCGGAAGCGGAAGCCGAACTGGTGTCGGGTTACAACGTCGAATATTCGGCGATGGCCTTCGCTCTGTTTTTCCTGGGTGAATACGCCAATATGATCCTGATGAGCGGCATGATTTCCATCCTGTTCCTGGGTGGTTGGCTGGCTCCGTTCGGGCTGACCTTCATCCCGGGTGTGGTGTGGTTTGCCGCCAAGATCGCTTTCATTCTGTTCGGCTTCCTGTGGGTTCGTGCGACGTTCCCGCGTTATCGCTATGACCAACTGATGCGTCTGGGCTGGAAGGTGTTCCTGCCGTTCTCGCTGGTCTGGCTGATCCTGACCGCGGGCGTGCTGGAATTCACCGGCCTGCTGCCGAAGTGAGGAGGGGTTAGATGTCGTTCCTGGATCGCGGCGTGCGGGACTGGTTCTTGACCGAGTTGCTCTCGGGCATGGCCTTGACCCTGCGCTATATGTTCAAGCCCAAGGTGACCATCAACTACCCCTTCGAGAAGGGGCCGCTCAGCCCGCGTTTTCGCGGCGAGCATGCTTTGCGCCGTTACCCCAATGGGGAAGAACGCTGCATCGCCTGTAAGCTGTGCGAGGCCGTGTGCCCCGCCCAGGCCATCAATATCGAGGCCGAGCCCCGGGAAGACGGCAGCCGCCGTACCCGCCGCTATGACATCGATATGACCAAGTGCATCTACTGCGGGTTCTGTCAGGAATCCTGCCCGGTCGATGCCATCGTTGAAGGGCCGAACTTCGAGTTTGCCACGGAAACCCGTGCCGAACTGATGTATGACAAGGCCAAGCTGCTGTCGAACGGTGACCGCTGGGAGCCTGAACTGGCCGCCCGCATCGCCGCCGATGCGCCGTATCGCTGAGGGGAAGGTTGATGACGACCGATCGCAATAGGGGGGCCCAATGATTCAGGCTCTCGTCTTCTACATGTTCGCCGCCATCGCGGTGGCGAGCGGCGTGATGGTGATCTCGGCCCGCAACCCTGTGCATGCGGTGCTGTTCCTGATCCTCACGTTCTTCAATGCGGCGGGGCTGTTCCTGCTGGCTGGCGCCGAATTCCTGGCCATGGCTTTGGTCGTGGTTTATGTCGGCGCGGTCGCGGTGCTGTTCCTGTTCGTCGTGATGCTGCTCGACATCAACTATCTGAAGCTGCGCGAAGGCTTCCTTCAGTATCTGCCGACCGGTGGTCTGATCGGTCTGGTGCTGCTGGCGGAACTGTCGCTGGCTTTCGGTAGCTGGAAGTTCGCTCCCGACGCTCCGCTCTCGGTTAGCACCCATACGCCGGATCCGGCGGTGGTCAGTAATACCGACGCGTTGGGCCGCATCATTTACACCGACTATATCTACCTGTTCCAAGCGGCGGGTCTGGTCCTTTTGGTGGCCATGATCGGCGCGATCCTGCTGACGCTGCGGACCCGTCCGGGCGTGCGCAAGCAGAAGATCGCCCAGCAAAACGCCCGTAACAAGGCTAGCTCGGTCGAGATCCGCAAGGTTCCGAGCGGGGGAGGCATCTGATGTTTGTTATCGGTCTGTCTCATTACCTGACGGTCGCCGCCATCCTGTTTACCCTGGGTGTGTTCGGCATCTTCCTGAACCGGAAGAACGTCATTGTCATTCTGATGTCGATCGAGCTCATGCTGCTCGCCGTCAACATCAACTTCGTGGCGTTCTCGCACTTCCTGAACGATCTGGTGGGGCAAATCTTCACCATGTTCGTGCTGACTGTCGCCGCCGCCGAAGCCGCCATCGGCTTGGCGATCGTGGTGGTGTTCTTCCGCAACCGCGGGACCATCGCCGTCGAAGAAATCAACCAGATGAAGGGATAGGCGGGACATGTACGCTGCTATCATCTTCCTGCCGCTTTTGGGCGCGATCATCGCCGGGTTCTTCGGGCGCAAGATCGGCGACCGTGGCGCTCAGATCGTGACCTCGGGTCTGGTCGGCACCTCGGCTCTGCTGTCCGTCGCGGCTTTCATGGAAGTGGTGCTCAATGGTCATCCGACCACCGTGCATCTGTTAAGCTGGATCGTCTCGGGCGATCTGGATGTGTCGTGGTCGCTGCGCTTCGACACCCTGACCGCGGTCATGCTGATCGTGGTCAACTGGGTGTCGTTCATGGTCCATGTGTATTCCATCGGATACATGCACCATGATCCGTGCGTGCCGCGCTTCCAGTCTTATCTGTCGCTGTTCACCTTCACCATGTTGATGCTGGTGACCGCCGACAATCTGGTTCAGTTGTTCTTCGGCTGGGAAGGCGTCGGTCTGGCGTCCTACCTGCTGATCGGCTTCTGGTACGAAAAGCCGTCGGCCTGCGCCGCCGCCATCAAAGCCTTCGTGGTCAACCGCGTTGGTGACTTTGGCTTCGCGCTCGGCATCTTCGGCATCTTCGTGTTGACCGGTTCGCTGAACTTCGACGCCATCTTCGCCGCTATTCCGGGCAAGGCCGACACGGTGATGCATGTCTTCGGCATGGACGTCAACGCTGTCACCATCTGCAGCCTGCTGCTGTTCGTCGGCGCCATGGGCAAGTCGGCTCAGTTGGGCCTGCACACCTGGCTGCCCGACGCGATGGAAGGCCCGACCCCGGTTTCCGCCCTGATCCACGCCGCCACCATGGTGACGGCCGGTGTGTTCATGGTCAGCCGCATGTCGCCGGTGTTCGAATATTCCGACGTCGCCCTGACCGTGATCACGGTGATCGGCGCCGCCACGGCGATCTTTGCGGCCACCGTCGGCTGCGTGCAGAACGATATCAAGCGCATCATCGCTTATTCGACCTGTTCGCAGCTGGGCTACATGTTCTTCGCCATCGGCGTTTCGGCCTATCAGGGTGCGGTGTTCCACCTGTTCACCCACGCCTTCTTCAAGGCGCTGCTGTTCTTGGGCGCGGGCTCGGTCATTCATGCCATGTCCGACGAACAAGACATCCGCAAGATGGGCGGCATCTGGAAGCATATTCCGCTGACCTACGCGCTGATGTTCATCGGCAGCCTGGCCCTGGCCGGTATCCCGCCCTTCGCCGGTTACTGGTCCAAGGACACCATCTTGGAAGCTGCCTGGGGCAGCCATACCCTGGTTGGCCAGAGCGCCTATTGGGTTGGCGTCGCCGCGGCCTTCCTGACCGCCTTCTATTCCTGGCGTCTCTTGATCCTGACCTTCCATGGCAAGCCCCGCGCGGACGAGCATGTGATGGCTCACGTTCATGAATCGCCTGCGGTGATGACCGTGCCGTTGCTGGTCCTGTCGGCCGGCGCGCTGTTCGCCGGTTGGGTTGGTTACGAATCCTTCGTCGGCGAAGGCATGGAACATTTCTGGGCCAAGGCCATCTTCCTGGCTTCGGAACATGAAGCGATGCACAACGCCCACCATGTGCCCGAGATCATTGCTTTGATCCCGACCATCGTGGCGGTGTCCGGTATTGCGCTGTCCTATGCGCTCTACATGTTCGCTCCCAGTGTTCCGGCCAAGATCGCCGCCCAGTTCCAGGGTCTCTATAAGTTCCTGTTGAACAAGTGGTACTTCGACGAGCTGTACGACCGCATCTTCATCAAGCCGGCCCTGTGGCTGGGTTATGGGATGTGGAAGGGTGGCGACGGCGCTCTGATCGACGGTGTCGGTCCGGACGGCGTGGCTGCGGCGACCCGCGATATTGCCAAGCGCATCAGCGCCTTGCAGAGCGGCTTCCTGTATCACTATGCGTTCGCCATGTTGATCGGCGTCGCTGGGTTCATCACTTGGTACATTGTCAAGGTGGGCTGACGCGCGATGACTGATTGGCCTTTGCTTACCATCACGACGTTCCTGCCCCTGTTGGGAGCGGCGTTTCTTTTCACCATCCGCGGCGAAGCCGAGGTGGTGGCCCGCAATGCGCGCAACGTCGCGCTTCTGACCAGCATCGCCACCTTCCTGGTGTCGTTGCTGGTGTGGGCGAACTTCAACCCGAACACGGCGGACTTCCAGCTGGTCGATCAGGCCCGCTGGCTGCCCGGCTACGACATCTCCTATAAGATGGGCGTTGACGGCATCTCGGTGTTCTTCGTGCTGCTGTCTACTTTCCTGACCCCTCTGTGCATCCTTTCCGCCTGGGAAGCCGTGCAGAAGCGCGTCAAGGAATACATGATCGCCTTTCTGATCCTGGAAACCATGATGATCGGCATGTTCTGTGCCCTTGATCTGGTCCTGTTCTACATCTTCTTCGAAGCTGTCCTGATCCCGATGTTCATCATCATCGGCGTGTGGGGCGGTCCGCGCCGGGTGTATGCGGCTTTCAAGTTCTTCCTCTACACCCTGGCCGGTTCGGTGCTGATGCTGATCGCCATCCTGGCGATGTATTACGACGCCCACACCACCGACATTCAGGTGCTGCTGACCCACGGCTTCCCGGCCGCCATGCAGACTTGGCTGTGGCTGGCGTTCTTCGCTTCGTTCGCCGTCAAGGTGCCGATGTGGCCGGTCCACACCTGGCTGCCTGACGCCCACGTCGAAGCGCCGACCGCCGGTTCGGTGATCCTGGCGGGCGTACTGCTGAAGATGGGCGGGTACGGTTTCCTGCGCTTCAGCCTGCCGATGTTCCCGCTGGCGTCCCATGATCTGGCTCCGTTGGTCTACACCTTGTCCGTTGTCGCGGTGATCTACACCTCGCTGGTGGCGCTGGTGCAGCAGGACATGAAGAAGCTGATCGCCTACAGCTCAGTGGCTCATATGGGCTTCGTGACCATCGGTATCTTCACCGTCAAGGTGCAGGGTGTCGAAGGCGCGATCTTCCAGATGCTGTCGCACGGCGTGGTGTCGGGCGCTCTGTTCCTGTGCGTCGGCGTGGTCTATGACCGCATGCACACCCGCGAGATCTCCCGTTACGGCGGTCTGGCCTCGCGTATGCCGGTCTATGCCCTGGTGTTCATGTTCTTCACCATGGCTTCGGTCGGTCTGCCGGGCACCGGCGGTTTCGTCGGCGAATTCCTGGTGCTGATGGGCGCTTTCCAGGCCAACACCTGGGTGGCTCTGTTCGCCGCCACCGGTCTGATCCTGGGCGCTGCCTACATGCTGTACCTCTATCGCCGCATCGTGTTCGGCAAGCTGACCCGCGACGATCTGAAGACCATCCTTGATATGTCGCCCCGCGAACTGGCCGTTTTCGTGCCGCTGATCGTGGTGGTGGTGTGGATGGGCGTGTATCCGTCCAGCTTCCTGGCTCCGATGCATGCGTCGGTGGGCAAGCTGATCAATGACTACCAGCTCGCGCTGTCCGCCGCCGATGCGGTGTCGGTCGCGGTGCGCTGAGAGGGGAGGACTAGACGTGTCGGAATTTCCGAACCTCATGCCGGCCCTGCCGGAGATCCTGATCGCCCTGTCGGCGATGGTCTTCCTGCTGGCGGGTGTCTTTAAAAAGGGTGATAGCGGTCAGGGTATCGGCGCTTTGGCGGTGATCGTGCTGATCGTTGCCGCCATCCTGGTGCCTGCGGGCGGCAGCGGCCGCGCCGTGACCTTCAACGGCATGTTCGTGGTCGATGGCTTTGCCGTCTTCACCAAGCTTCTGGTCCTGCTGGCTTCGGCGCTGAGCCTGATCATGTCGCTGAACTGGCTGAAGCGGGAAAACTTGGATCGCTTCGAATATCCGGTGGTCATGCTGTTTGCGACCGTCGGCATGCTGATGATGATCTCGGCCAACAACCTGATCTCGCTGTATCTCGGCTTGGAACTGCAGAGCCTGTCGCTCTACGTCCTGGCTGCCTATCAGCGGGAAAACAGCCGTGCTACCGAAGCGGGCCTGAAGTACTTCGTGCTGGGCTCGCTGGCCTCGGGCCTGTTGCTCTATGGTTCGTCGCTGATCTATGGCTTTGCCGGGACCACCGGCTTTGATGCCCTGGCCCATTCCTTTGATCATGGTGCGCCGATTGGCGTGATCATCGGTGTGGTCTTCGTGCTGGCCGGTCTGGCTTTCAAGGTGTCGGCGGTGCCGTTCCATATGTGGACCCCCGACGTCTATGAAGGCGCGCCGACCCCGGTGACCGCGTTCTTCGCCGTTGCGCCGAAGATTGCCGCCTTCTCGCTGCTGGTCCGCGTCATGGTCGGTCCCTTCGGCGACATGATCCATCAGTGGCAGCAGGTTTTGGTGTTCGTCTCGGTGGCGTCGATGATCGTCGGCTCGTTCGCGGCGATTACCCAGAACAACATCAAGCGTCTGATGGCGTACAGCTCGATCGGCCATGTGGGTTATGCCCTGGTCGGCCTGGTGGTCGGCGATCAGACCGGCATTCAGGGTGTGTTGGTCTATCTGGCCATCTACCTGTTCATGAATGTCGGTACCTTTGCCATCATTCTGGCCATGCGCCAGAAGGGCCGCCTGCTGGAAGGCATCAACGATCTGGCCGGTTTGTCCAAGACCCATCCGGGCATGGCGCTGGCTCTGGCCATCTTCATGTTCTCGATGGCCGGTGTTCCGCCCATGGCGGGGTTCTGGGGTAAGCTGTATGTCTTCATGGCCGCTGTGAAGCATGACATGTACGGTCTGGCCGTGATCGGCGTGCTGACCAGCGTGGTGAGCGCCTTCTATTACCTGCGTATTATCAAGATCATGTATTTCGACGAAGCCGTCGAACCGCTGGATCGTGGTATTGGCGCTGGTCTGGGCTTCATCATGGCGGTCAACGCCCTGCTGATCGTGGCGTTTACCTTGGCGCCGTCGCCGCTGGTGGATTTCGCCGGCGCGGCTGCCGCCACCCTGTTCGGCGGTTGATGGTCTCGGTCTGGCCGCTGGTTATGACACGATGACTGCGGATCAGACCGCGGCTCTGCCGCCTCCGTTTAGCCTCGTCGCTTTGGACTGTGTAGACAGCACCAACGACGAGGCGAGACGACGGGTCGAGCAAGGGGCAGGGCATGGCCTTGTCGTCTGGGCTCGGCAACAAACTTCGGGCCGTGGCCGTCGTGGCCGCGCCTGGGTTTCCACTCCCGGAAATTTGCATTGTTCCTTCCTGCTGCATCCTGGGTCCGATCCGACCAAGGCGCCGCAACTGACGTTCGTTGCCGCCGTGGCGCTGGCCGAAACGCTGAAGGAACTGGCCCCGCAGGCGGCAATTGCCTGCAAATGGCCCAACGATATTCTGTGCGGCGGCCGCAAAATCTCCGGCATGCTGCTTGAGACCGCGCATCCCTGGATCATCCTGGGGGTGGGGGTCAACGTCATTCATGCGCCCGACCCGGCCTTGTATCCCACCACTTGCCTGCGCCAAATCGGCAGCGGGGCCGAGGCGGGCGACGTGCTGGCGGCTTTTGCCGATCGTCTGGGCCATTGGCATGAGGTTTGGTTGACCCAGGGGTTCGCGCCAGTGCGTTCCGCCTGGTTGTCCCACGCCATGGGGGTAGGCGGGCCGGTGACGGTGCGTCTGGCCTCGAACACCGTGCAGGAAGGCCGCTTTGCGGGCCTGAACGGCGACGGTGCTTTATTGCTGGAAGAAAGTGATGGGACCATCCGCCAGATTCTGGCGGGGGATGTTTTCTTCACGGCGTGATTGGTCAAGAAGGGAAGCAACAAATGCTGCTGGCCATCGATTCAGGCAACACCAACATTGTCTTTGCGCTGTTTGACGGCGAACAGGTGCGCGGCGAATGGCGGTCGTCCACCGACACCAACCGCACCGCCGATGAATTCGGCGTCTGGCTGAACCATCTGATGGCGATGGAGGGGTTGGAGCGTACAGCGGTCAATTCCTGTATCATCGCCTCGGTGGTGCCTGCCGTGGTGTTTGCCCTGAAAACCCTGTGCCGTAAATATTTCGGCTGCGAAGCCCTGGTGGTCGGGGATGAAAGCGTCAAGCTGGGCCTGAACATTCTGCTGGACCGTCCCGAAGAAGTGGGTGCCGACCGTCTGGTAAATGCTGTGGCGGCGCATAAATGTTATAGCGGTCCCTTGATCGTGATCGATTTCGGTACGGCAACCACCTTTGACGTGGTGGACGGTGACGGCAATTATTGCGGCGGCGCTATCGCCCCTGGTATCAACCTGTCGCTGGAAGCGTTGCATATGGCCGCGGCCAAGCTGCCCCGCGTTGCGGTGGGGCGCCCGCGCACGGTGATTGGCAAGGCCACCGTTCCGGCCATGCGATCCGGCGTGTTCTGGGGCTATGTCGGTCTGATCGAAGGACTGGTGACGCGCATTCAGGAAGAATTTGGTGCGCCGATGACGGTGGTGGCGACCGGCGGACTGGCCCCTTTGTTTATTGAAGCAACCACCTCTATTCATCACCTCGACCGAGACCTGACGCTCAGGGGCCTGCTCGAGATCCACAGGCTCAACGAGAAGAAATGACATTGAACAGTAACAACGAACTGGTTTTCCTTCCCCTTGGCGGCACCGGCGAGATTGGGATGAATCTCAATCTTTATGGCTGTCAGGGCAAATGGCTGATTGTTGATTGCGGCGTATCGTTTGGCGACGACACCACGCCCGGCATTGATGTGTTCATGCCCGATCCCAGCTACATCGCCGAACGGCGCAAGGATCTGCTGGGCATCGTGTTGACCCATGCCCACGAAGATCATCTGGGCGCGGTCCATCACCTGTGGCCCAAGCTGCGTTGCCCCGTTTATGCGACGCCGTTCGCGGCGGCGCTGCTGCGTTCCAAGCTGAAGGAAGCCAATCTGGAAGGCCAGGTGGAGGTCAATATCATCCCCCTGGGCGGTCGGGTGGAGATCGGCCCGTTCGGCATCGAATTCGTCAGCCTGACCCATTCCATCCCCGAACCCAACGCTTTGGCCATCAAGACGGCGTTCGGCACGGTGTTGCATACCGGCGACTGGAAGTTCGACCCCGATCCGCTGATCGGCAAAGTGGCCGACGTGGCGCGCCTGGAACAGTTGGGTGATGCCGGGGTGCTGGCGATGGTGGGGGATTCCACCAATGTCTTCACCCGAGGCGCGGCGGGTTCGGAATCGGAAGTCCGCGAAAGCCTGAAGGAACTGTTCGGGCAGTATAAGCGCCGTATCGCCGTGGCCTGCTTTGCCACCAACGTGGCCCGCGTCGAATCCATCGCCGTGGCCGCCGCCGCCAATGATCGCCACGTCGCCCTGGTCGGGCGCTCGCTGTGGCGTATCGACGAAGCGGCCCGCCAGTTGGGCTATATGAAGGATATTCCGCCGTTCCTGTCGGAACATGACGCGGCCCATCTGCCCGAAGACAAGGTGGTCTATATCTGCACCGGCAGTCAGGGCGAACCCCGCGCCGCGTTGGCCCGCATTGCATCGGACAGTCATCCCCATGTCACCTTGAACAAGGGCGACGTGGTGATCTTTTCGTCGCGCATTATTCCGGGCAATGAAAAGGCGATTTACCGTCTACAAAACTCCCTGGCCCGCCAGGGGGTGGAAGTGGTGACGGAAAAGGACCATTTCGTCCATGTCTCCGGCCATCCCTGCCGCGAGGAAATGACCCGCATGTACCAGTTGGTGCGCCCGCAATCGGCGATTCCGGTGCATGGCGAACGCCGCCATCTGGAAGAACATGCCCAATTGGCCAAGGATTGCGGCGTCGCCAATGCCCTGATCATCGAAGACGGGGCGATGGTCCGTCTGGCCCCCGGTCTGCCGGAAGTGGTGGATTTCGTGCCGATCGGGCGCGTGGCCCTGGATGGTCACCGTCTGGTGTCTATGGATTCGGAAATCCTGCGCAACCGTCACCGCATGGTGCACAACGGCAGCGCCGTGGTCACGGTGGTGATCGACCGCATGGGTAAGCTGCTGGGCGACCCCCAGGTGACGGCCCAGGGCCTGCTGGACGCCGAGCATGAGACGCAGGAACATGACGCCGTGGTTCAGGCGGTGCGCGATGCCATTGGCGAGTTGGCCCATCTGGCCCGTCAGAATGACGAGGTGGTCAAGGAGGCCGCCCGTCTGGCGGTGCGCCGTCACCTGAAGACCAGCCACGGCAAAAAACCGCTGACCGATGTGCACTTGGTGCGCGTGTGATGGATCGGCACTTGGTGCGCGTTTAAATAAAACCGTCAGGGTTTGTCATGAGTGGGGCGCAGTTCCGGTATAACGGGGACTGCGCCCCCTCGCGCTCTGGGGGAGATGTGTTATAACCTCTGCATCATTAGAATAATGCTCAGAGGTAACTTCCCATGATCGGTAAGCTTAACCACGTCGCCATCGCTGTCCCGGATCTGGAAGCGGCTACCCGGACCTATCGCGATGTTCTGGGCGCCAAGGTGTCCGATCCGCTGCCGCAACCGGCCCATGGCGTTACCGTGGTGTTCGTCCAGCTGGAAAACACCAAGGTCGAACTGTTGCACCCGCTTGGGGAAACGTCGCCTATCAAGGGGTTCCTGGACAAGAACCCGTCGGGCGGCATCCATCACATTTGCTATGAAGTGGCCGACATCATCGCTGCCCGCGATACCCTGAAGGCGGCGGGTGCCCGCGTTCTGGGCGATGGCGAGCCGAAGAACGGCGCGCACAACAAGCCGGTGCTGTTCCTGCACCCCAAGGACTTCAACGGCACCCTGGTCGAGCTGGAACAGGCTTAAGTTTCTAAAGATCGGAAAGGGGGAAGCCGTCATGAGCTGGTATTGCGACATCGCCCCCGGCCATCCGGTGCACGGGTCTTACCATGACACCGAATACGGCTTTCCCCTGACCGATCAAAACCAGTTGTTCGAACGGCTGTGCCTGGAAGTGTTTCAGGCCGGTCTGTCGTGGGAAATCATCCTGAAGAAGCGTGCCACCATGCGGGCCGCTTTTGATGGTTTTGATCCTGAACGCATCGCCGCTTACGGCCCCGCCGAGATCGAGCGGCTGCTGGGGGATGCTGGGATCATCCGTAACCGCCGCAAAATCGACGCCACCATCGAAAACGCCAAGCGTCTGCTGGCGTTGAGCCAACAGCACGGCTCATTCGCCGCCTGGATTGCCTTGCAGCCGGAACAGGACAAGGCATCCTGGGTCAAGCTGTTCAAGAAGACTTTTGTCTTCATGGGTGGTGAAGTGGTGGGCGAATTCCTGATGAGCATCGGCATTCTGCCGGGGGCGCATCGCCCCGATTGTCCCGCCCAAGCCAAAATCGACGCTGCCAAAGCCGCGCCCCACACCTTTTAAGGTCGCGGGTAGGTTTGGTGTGGGAATGGGGAGAGGCGTCGGGCAGGGCGGCTCGCTTTTAGTGCTCGGAAACGAACGTCCGTAATAAAAAATGGCAAGACCAGAGGCCTTGCCATTTCCTTGAAGCCTTCGCGGAACCCGTTGTTCGGATTCTCACGGCTCCTCCCTAAACTCCAGGCCACCACTTTCGGGTAGGCCCCTTTCTTTGCAAGACCGACGATACGAAATTTCCTTCCTGGCGTCATTAAAAAAAATCGCAAAAATTTCGTGATTTGTGGATAACCGGACCCAGTGCCGGACCGGGCGGGTAGGGGAAGGCAGATTCCTTGTTATCTCAGAGAGGTTTAGCGGGGAAACTGTGGTAAAACTGTCAGGCGAAAAGAAGGCGAGGGACGTCATGCGTTTCTTATCGGGTTTTGCGATTTTGGCGGTGCTGATGCCCTTTTCCGTTTCGGCCGAAACGGTGGGGGTGGCCAATGATCCCATTTATGTGACCAAAGCCGATTGTCAGGCCATGGTGGCGCATCACCCGTCTGCCGATGTGACTTACCAGCCGGGGCAGGATGTGCATGGCCGGGCGGTGGCTCCTGCTGATCTGCCGGGCAGCGGGGCGTCGTCCTATCAGCCGCCCGACAAGCTGTCCTTTGACATCGCCATCAATCCGATGATGTATGCCGGGGTTGGCAAGACCACGACCGCCGCCGGGCAGAACCGCTTTGCCAATACCAGCCAGTCGGTGGCCCATGTGGATATCGACCTGAAGAACAATCAGACCAGCCTGAACGGCCAGTCGCTGGGCTCGATGCAGCAAGATATCGTCTTGCAGGCTTGTCGCAAGGCGGGGTTTCGCTAACTTTTGTGGACGCCTGGGGCTTAGCTGACTAAAGTCTGCCCAGATTTCTCGAAACGCTTGGGGACCAAATGCGTCTTTCCGTTTATTTCCTGCCCACCCTGAAGGAAACCCCCACTGAAGCTCAGATCGTCTCGCACCGTCTGATGCTGCGCGCCGGTATGATCCGCCAGACCTCGGCGGGTATCTATACCTGGCTGCCCATGGGCTACCGCATCCTGCGTAAGATCGAACAGATCGTGCGCGAGGAACAGGACCGCGCTGGTGCGCAGGAACTGTTGATGCCGACCATTCAGTCGGCCGATCTGTGGAAGGAATCGGGCCGTTACGACGATTACGTCAAGGAGATGCTGCGCATCACCGACCGCCACGACCGCGAAATGCTGTTCGGCCCCACCAACGAGGAAATGATCACCTCGATCTTCCGCGAAAATGTGAAGAGCTATAAGGAACTGCCGAAGATCCTTTATCACATCCAGTGGAAGTTCCGCGACGAAGTGCGTCCGCGTTTCGGCGTGATGCGCGGCCGCGAATTCCTGATGAAGGATTCCTACAGCTTCGATCTGGACATGGCCGGGGCGCGCCGTTCCTATAACCGCATGTTCATCGCCTATATGCGCACCTTCGCCCGTCTGGGGCTGAAGGCCATTCCGATGCGTGCCGATACCGGCCCCATCGGCGGCGATCTGTCGCACGAATTCCATATCCTGGCGGAAACCGGCGAATCGGCGGTGTTCGTGCACCGCGATTTCATCGAAATGGATTGGGCCGACCGCGACGTCGATTATTCGGGCGACCTGCAGCCGCTGGTGGACGAACTGACCAGCAAGTATGCCGTGACTGAAGAAAAGCACGACCCGGCCAAGGAAGCCGAACTGGGCGACAAGCTGGTCAGCGCGCGCGGCATCGAAGTGGGGCATATCTTCAATTTCGGCACCAAATATTCCAAGGCCATGAACGCCGCCGTGGCTGGCCCCAATGGCGAGCCGGTTCTGGTGGAAATGGGATCTTACGGCATTGGCGTGTCGCGCGTCATGGCCGCCATCATCGAAGCCAGTCATGACGACAACGGCATCATTTGGCCGGACGCGGTGGCTCCCTTCAAGGTTGGCCTGATCAACCTGAAGAAGGGCGACGCCAAGTGCGACGAAGCCTGCGAACGTCTCTACAAGGCCTTTGGTGACGAAGTGCTTTATGACGACCGTGACGAACGCGCGGGCGTCAAGTTCGCCGACATGGACCTGATCGGTATTCCGTGGCAGGTGGTGGTCGGCCCCAAGGGCATCGCCAACGGCATCGTCGAAGTGAAGAACCGCAAGAGCGGCGAACGCGTCGAAATGGCGTTGGAAGACGCCTTGAAGCGTTTCTCCGCCTGATCGGCACGCTTGACGGCAACAAAAGGCCCTGCGGCATTCCCGCAGGGCCGATGTCTTTAAGGCAAGGACAGACCCATGATCTTCGGCGCATTCGAACGGATGGTGGCGGCACGGTATCTGCGCGCCCGCCGACGCGAAGGCTTTATTTCCATCATCGCGTGGTTTTCGCTGTTGGGCATCGCCCTGGGTGTGGCGACCCTGATCATCGTGATGTCGGTGATGAACGGTTTCCGCGCTGAATTGCTGGGCCGCATTCTGGGGCTGAACGGCCATATCGGCGTCTATAGCCTGACCGGTGCCGGGGTGACCGACTTTGACCCGTTGGCCGATCAGATCCGCCGCATCAAGGGCGTGGTCCAGGTGATCCCGACGGTCGAGGGTCAGGTCATGGCCTCGGCCCCCAACGGCAGCGCCTCGGGCGCGTTGGTGCGCGGTGTGCGGGCGGAGGATTTGTTTGCCCGTCAGGTCATCCTGAACGGCATTCAGTCGGGCAACAAGGACGACTTCAAGGGCGACAACGCCGTGATGATCGGCAATCGTCTGGCGGAAAAGCTGGGATTGCGGGTGGGCGACAGCATCACCATCATCTCGCCCAAGGGCAATGTGACGGCCTTTGGGACGGTGCCGCGTCTGCGTGCCTATAAGATCGTCGCCACCTTTAATGTCGGTATGTACGAATATGATTCGACCTTCGTCTTCATGCCGATCGAAGCCGCGCAAACCTATTTCCTGATGCCCAATCGGGTCACCGACATTCAGGTGATGGTGGACAACCCCGACCGGGTGCTGGACATCGGCTATGACATCCTGGCGGCAGCCAAGGGGCAGGTGCGGGTCTATGACTGGCAAAAGGCCAATGCCAGCTTCTTCAACGCCATTCAGGTGGAACGCAATGTGATGTTCCTGATCCTGACGCTGATCATCCTGGTGGCGGCTTTCAACATCATTTCCAGCCTGATCATGCTGGTTAAGGATAAGGGGCGCGACATCGCCATCTTGCGCACCATGGGGGCGACGCGCGGCATGATCATGCGCATCTTCTTCTTGTCAGGCGCGGCGGTGGGCGTCATTGGCACCTTTGCCGGGGTGGGGCTGGGGCTGGCCTTTGCGCTCAACATCGAACATATCCGCCAGTTCCTGCAAACCTTGACCGGGCGCGATCTGTTCTCGGCGGAAATCTATTTCCTGTCCAAGCTGCCCGCCCAGGTCGATCCGTGGGAAGTGGTGACGGTGGTTGTCATGTCGCTGGTTCTGTCTTTTGCCGCGACTATTTATCCAAGCTGGCGGGCCGCCCGCCTCGATCCGGTGGAGGCCCTGCGTTATGAGTGACGTCGCACTCAGCCTGGACGGCATTGTCCGCAGCTTCGGCAAGGG
>JASLCK010000257.1 GCA_030151865.1 Rhodospirillaceae bacterium
TATTCACGGCTGGTGCCCGCGCGCCGTTCGCTTTCGGCCTGAATGCGAATCAGGTGGCGCAAGGTGGTGGTGCGCAGATTGGCCGACAGGTTGCGCACCAGTTCCTTTAACAGCGGGTGGGCCTTTTCCAGGCATTCCCCCAGCACCTTGTTATCGATCAGCACCAGGGTGGTTTCGGTCAGGGCGCGGGCAGTGGCCATGCGCGGTTGTTCGTCGATCAGTGCCATTTCCCCAAACAGACGACCCGGCCCCAGGATGGCCAGGGTATGGTCGCTGCCATCGGGGCGTTTCTTGATGATGGCGATTTGCCCGGATTGGATCAAAAAGGCCCAGTTGGCGTCTTCCCCTTCGGCAAAGACTTCGTCGCCGGGATAGATCACCAGCCGGTTATGAATTTTGCTTCCCGCCATGGCACACCCGCAAGGCCGATCCCCGGCATTTAAAATTGCATCGGCGGATCGGGGCGGCAAGCCATCCATTGGTGTGTTGCCGATAAACCATAGGGCCGAAAGGCGCAAAGATACGCCTTCGTCCGGTTAAATCGGGCTTTGCTGATATTCAGGCGTCCAGTTCGCACCAAACCGGGGTGTGGTCGCTGGCCTTTTCCCAACCGCGCGGGCGGCGGTCGATGCCGGACGCGCGCAGCCGGTCAGTAGCCTGGGGCGACAGCAAAAGATGGTCGATGCGCAGGCCCAGATCGCGCTGCCACGCCCCGCCGCGATAATCCCACCAGGAAAACTGCGCGGGGGCGGGGTTCAGGGCGCGATAGGCATCGGTCAGCCCAAGGTTGACGATACTGCGCAAAGCCTGGCGTTCCGGCAGGGTGAACAGTACCTGCCCGGTCATGGCGCTGACGTCGAAGACATCGGCGTCAGCGGGAGCGACGTTGTAATCGCCGCCCAGCACAAACGCTTCGTCCTGGGTTAAAAGGGCTGCGGCGCGGCGGCGCACGGCGTCCAGAAAATGCAGCTTGAACGGATAGCGGTCGGACTCGGTCGATTGCCCCATCGGTACATAGATCGACGCCACCCGCAGATCCCCTTGAAGCCGCGCCTCGATATAGCGGGCTTCTCCATCGTCGCCGTCCAGGCTGGTGATGGTTTCCAGGATCGGCAGGCGCGACAGCACGGCCACGCCGTTATAGGTCTTTTGGCCGCGTGTGGCGACATGCCAGCCCCGGCTTTCCAATTCCAGGCGCGGGAAATCCTGATCCTGGCACTTCAGTTCCTGCAACAGGACGACAGTGGGGGTGGCCAGATCAAGCCAGTCCAGCAGATGCTGAAGCCGGGCCTTGACCGAGTTGACGTTCCAGGTGGCGATCTTGATGGGGGGCGTGCTCATGGCGCGGATGGTAGCAGCGATGGCGCTTCCGGTCTATGATCGGCGGGGAATATCGGGGGAAGAAAACGGGGGATGTCATGCGTCCAATGGGGGGATGGCTGGCGGCGCTGGGTCTGTGTGTCGGCCTGTGTGCTGGGGGAAACGCGGCCCATGCCGATTGTCGGTTGACGGGCTTGACCGTCCCGCCGATGCCGCCGCCGACGATCCGCATGAACGTCATCGAGCCTCATGTGCAATATCATCACGAACTGGATTTGCTGGGTCTGGGCAAGGTTCGGACCCGCGAAATGGCACAAAAAGGCGTTTTGCTGGGACTGACCCGCTATTACGAACCGGTGCGCCTGCAAGTGCGCAGCCATGTCTATGGCCGCAAAAGCGGCGGCGAGGTCTGCGTGTCACCCGCCGAGATCATTATGGATATCGGCCATCCCGTCGAAGACGTCTATGTCGCCAACAATTATCCGCCCGGAAGCTGCGAATATCAGGCGGTGCTGGCACATGAGAACACCCATGTCTCCATCAATCAGCAGGTCTTCCGCGAGGTTGCCCCCCGCCTGCGCCAAGCGCTGGACGAGGCGGGGCGCGAAGGTTTCCCCATGCATTTTGCCAGTCAGAAGGATGCCGAACGGGTGGTGCAACTGGTGCAGCAGCGCATTGCCCCAGTCCTTCAACATCTGGAAAACCGGCTAAAGCAGGAAAACGCCAAGATCGATACGCCGGAACGATATCGGCGCGATCAGTCCGTCTGTAAGAACTGGTTCCCCAAGGGGACCCGTCTGCCGGGCGGAGTGGTGATGAAGTAAAGGGAAAGAGCGAGTTCCCCCTTTCCCTTTCATTCAGTTCAGTCTTCGAAAACGCCCTTGTCGGCCTGTTTGTGGCAGGCGGCGCAGTTGGCTTTGCTCTTGGCTTCGGCAAAGCGGCTTTGGCCGACGGCGCGATGTTCGCGCAGCCACCAGGATTGATCGCTGATGCGCTTCAGCCCGGTCTGACTGCGGCCCGCATTGGCGGTGTAATAGGCCTGTACGGTGGCGCGGGTTTTGTCGGGCAGGCTGGCGTCTTCGCCGAAATGTTGGGGCAGGGTGTCGATGATCTTGGTCCAGGCTTCTGCCGACAGAAATTTCGGCGGATAGGCCAGATGGCACGATCCGCATTCCTTGGCGACGACAGGGTCGCTGACCGGGGGGACGCGTTCCAATTCATTGGCTTGGGCGGATAGCGGCAGCAGAAAGGCGGCGGCGATGATCAGGCGGCGCATGGGGATGATCCTTTAGCGAGCGGACAGAAAGGTGATGTAGTCGCCCTTTTCCAGGGCGGAACAGTCGTGGCCCAGCACTTCCTTGCAATTGCGGCCGAACCACTTTTCCACATCATCCTTGTTGGTGAAGCGCTGGGGATTGGTTGAAACCGCCATGGGGTCCAGCACTTTGCCGGTCTTGGCGTTGCGGCCCTGCTTGGATGGGTCTTCGCCGTGGCAGGACTGGCAAGAATCCAGGTCAGGCTTGGCGCTGGCATTCTTGGCGGTATAGATCGCCTGACCGCGCTGGGCGGAAAAGCCCTTGAACGCGGGGTCGGCCTTGGCGGCCTGGGCGGCGTAATCGGCCAGAATGGCGTCGCGGGCGGCGTCGGCAAAGGCGGGGGTAGCGCTCAAGCCCGCCAGAACTGTGGCGGCTGCGGCAATTTTCCAAACAGACATCGGGGCAAAGCCTTTCTTGGAATCGAGGATAAGCTTTAGGGGGTGGGGATGCCGATGGCCTGCACCCGGAAGGTGCCCGCGTCGGCGTCCTTGTGACAGGCGGCGCAATTGCCGCGCATCTTAACTGTCTTTTGCGTAAAAACAGTGTCGGGAATATGGCGGTGCTTGCGCTTCCACCAGGGTGTTTCGGTCATGCGCCGGGGTTCGGTGGCGGACACCTGGCGCAGCAGATTGGCAGGTTTGGTGTCCCAGGTTTCGGCGGCATTGGCGGCCAGCCATTGGGCGATGGCTTGGGTCGGCGCGCTGGGCAGGCTGGCGTCTTCGCCGAAATGGTCGTCCAGGCTGCCCATCAGCTTGGCCCAAGATGCGGCGGGCAGCAGGCTGGGGTGATAGGCGATATGGCAGGCCCCGCATTCCTTGGCATAAGCCGGGGGGGCATCGGCCAGCGGACGCCAGCCCTGGGGCGGCAGAGACAGGCCGGTGGCCACCAGTCCGCCCAATCCCAAAGCCGTCAGCCCTAAGGCCAACAAGGCGGTCCGGGTCTGGGCCGGACGTGGTTGGGGCGTGCCGTCGGGCACCCGTTTGAAGCCGGTGATCATCGACAGGATCAGGGATTGCCGGTCCAGCCAGCTTTCCGCCAGAACCCCGGCAACATGCAGGGCGGCCAGCCCCAACAACAGATAGGCGGCCAGCTCATGGGCTTCCTTGACGGTGCGGCCCTGGGCAAAGCTGATAAAGGCGGCCAGCGGTCCTTGCTTGTCCAGACCACCCAGGGCGATCAGACCGCTGATGGCCAGAAAGATCAAGGTCAGCAGCAGGGTCAGCACCATCGCCCCGCCCGCCGGATTATGGCCGACGGCGTGCGGCGGTTGGCCGCGCAGCAGGCCGGCTAGATGGGCAATGACCTGGGCGGGACGGGGTGTAAAGCCGGTCCAGCGGCTGTGTTCCGAGCCAAGGACCGCCCAGATCAGGCGAAACACCAACAGGGCGGCGATGATATATCCGGCGGCGAAGTGCCAACCGAACCAGCGCGAGGTCAGCACAAAGCCGGTGACGGCACAGGTGCCGACCGACGCCACCAGACTCCAGTGAAACAGGCGGGTGGGGCTGTCCCAGACTTTCAGGCGCATGTGAAACCTCGCGAACAAGCGGTGATCGGGAGGCTATAACACGGATGCTGAATTCCTTATGAACGGCTTTCTGATGTGATTATCCGGGATTGGGCGCGTCGTCCAACTCGGGAACCAGGGCATGGACCGAGGCCAGGGCGTCAATCCAACGGGCCTGCAGATGGTCCAGCAGGGCCTGGGCTTCGTCGGCGCGGCGTTCCCGGCAGGATATTTCGATGGCCTCGGCCAAACGCGACAGGCTGGAAAAGCCAAAGGTGCCCGCTGTCGATTTCAGGTCATGGGCCAGATCGCGCATGGTTTCCAGATCGGCGCTGTCCTTCAGGGACAGCAACCGGCGGCACCGGTCGCGGGCATCGCTGACAAACAGCGTCACCAGTTCGATCATGGCGGATCGTCCGATCAGGCTTTCCAATTCCTCCAGCCGGTTGGTCTCCAGGGGGGCAACCGGGGGCGGCAAGGCGGCGCAGGGCGTCAGCGGACGGGTTTGGCGGTTCAGGGCGGCAAACAGCAGGTCGGGAATGATGGGTTTGCCGACATGGTCGTTCATCCCGGCAGCCAGACAGCGTTCGCCGTCGCCATCCATGGAATTGGCGGTCAGGGCGATGATGGGAATGCGCCCCAGCGGCACGGGCAGGGCGCGAATGCGCCGGGTCGCCGTCAACCCGTCCATTACCGGCATTTGCATGTCCATCAGGACCGCGTCAAAAGGCTGGCTGGGCAAAAGATCCAGGGCTTCCTGCCCATTGACGGCCAAGGTGACATGATGGCCGTGATGTTCCAACAGCCCGACCACGATCTTCTGATTGACGGGATTGTCTTCGGCCAGCAGCAGGGTCAGGCAGCGCTGTTCCGGCTCGCTTTCCGGCAGGAACGGCAAGTCGGCCCAAAAATCCGATCCCTGGCCGGGGATGCTGTCCAACCCGATGGCGCCGCCCCACAGATCGACGATCTTTTTGCAGATCACCAGCCCCAGCCCGGTGTCATGGTGGGTTTTGCGGGTGCCTGCGATGCCTTTGAACAGGTGGCGCTGCACCGCATCGGCCACCCCGGTTCCGGTATCGGATACGGTAAAACGCAGCCAGTGGCGGGGCGGTTGGCCGTCCTGCGCGGGTTCGATACGGTGATCGACCCGCAGGGTCACGCTGCCCTGGTCGGTGTATTTGACGGCGTTGGACAGAAGGTTCCACAGCAATTGGCGCAGCCGTTCCACATCGCCATACAGGCGGCGCGGGATGTCGGGCGGCAAGTGGGCGGTGCAGCGCAATCCCTTTTCCTGGGCGCGCGACAGCACCAGTGACAAGCTGCTGTCCACCAGCCGGTAAACATCGAACAGGGCAGGTGTCAGGGTAATGGCCCCGCTGTCCAGGCGGGTGACGTCCAGCATGTCCGACAGCAGGGACAGCACCGCTTCGCAGTCATAGCGCATGGCTTCCGCCAGTTCGCGCTGGGCAGGGTCCAGGCGGCTGAGCAGCAGGCTGCGGATTTTTGACACCAAGCCGGTGACCGGGGTGCGGATTTCATGGCCCATGGTGGCCAGAAAATCCGATTTGGCGCGGCTTGACTGTTCGGCGGCGCGCTTGGAAACGCTTAGCGCATGGGCGTCCTGGTGGCGGGCGGTGACATCGGACAGCCACCACAGCAGGGCGGCTTTGCCTTCGAAGGTCAGACGTTGCAGGCTGATATCGATCCAGCGCGGCGCGCTGCCCTGGGGATGCAAGGCAACGCTGCGCAGATGTCCATGTCCGGATGACAAAAGCCGGGTCAGCCGATCCTGTTGGCGTTGTCCCAGGGGCAGACTGGCGGTGGCTGTCCCGGCCAGATGATGGCGCGGATGCCCCAGCAGTTCGGCGGCGGCGGCATTGGCATAACGGATGTGCGCGCCGTCCGGTCCCGTCACCACCGCCCCCATGGGGCAGCCGTTCAGGATATCCGGTCCAATCGCGGCGTTATGACTGCCTGTCTGCTCCCCTTTGCGTTGCATGCGCGCAATCCCAGTTCCACCCCAATCCATCATTGTTAACAGGGGTGACGGTGTAAGGCCAGACCCAAGCCGTTAAGGTGATCGGATTGGTTATTGCCTGATTATCGCGTGCCCTTACGGGCCAGGAAGATGCCAACGACGATGACTGCGCCGCCTGCCATCTGCCAGGGCGACAGGGCTTCTCCCAGCATTACCCAGGCCATAGCGGCGGCCATGGCGGGTTGCGACAGTAAGGTGACCGACCCGAAGGCGGGTGGCAGATGGGCCATGGCATAAGCGATCAGACTTTGCCCGGCCACCTGCGATACCAGGGCCAACCCCAGCAGCACCCACCAGCCTTGGGCGCTGGCAGGCACCATGACCTCGCCGCTGATCCAGGCGACGGGAAACAGGATGATGGCGCTCAGCAACGTGTTCCAGAACATCAGGGACGCGGTATTCAGGGTCAACCGCAGCTTGCCAAGGATCAGGATATAGCTGCCATAAAACACCGCCGTCACCAGCGCCATCAGATCGCCTTGCAGACGCAGTTTGCTGGTCCACAGGCTTTCCCCCAGCAAGGTGGCCGCCCCGGCCATGGCGGCGGTCATGCCCAGAACAAACACCAGCCGGGGCTTTTGGCCGAACACCAGCCACGCCCCCAGGGTGACGAACACCGGCGCGGCATTGGACAGCAAGGTGGCGTTGGCAACCGTGGTGAATTGCAACGACCAGTGCCAAATCCCCAGATCGGCGGAAAAGCAGCAGGCCGCCAGCAGCATCAATCGGGTGGTTTCTCGCGGAAAGCGCAATGCGGCCAAGGGACTTTTCTTAAAGCCGGTGGTGTGCCAGCACATCAACGCCAGCACGGGTAAGGCGATGATCATGCGGTATCCCGCCGTGACCACCGGTCCGACATCGCTGAAGCGGACAAACAGGGGGGCAAAGGCAATGCCGACCGCGCCCAGCAACAAAGCGGGCAGCGCCAGTCGGGGGGCCCGCTGGAGAGAATGGGTGGGATGCGTCACGGAAGCGATATCGATTGTGGTTCGGAGAAGAATGCTATAGTAGCATCCGGTCATGCCTGGAAATGCAACAAATCTTGCGGTCTTACCCCTTGGTATCAAAAGGGAAACTGCCCCCGCCGAAGTTATCGCGGGTAAAGCAGAAACGCCCTTGCTGCTGGTCTGCGATCATGCCAGCAACCGGGTCCCGTCAGAGTTGCAGGATCTGGGG
>JASLCK010000108.1 GCA_030151865.1 Rhodospirillaceae bacterium
GGGCCGAGTTGTTCAATGCCCTGCTGCCCGCCACCCAGCGGCTTTACTACACCGAAGTGCATCGGGCTTTTGATGGCGATGCTTATTTTCCCAAGCCGGATCCGGCCCAGTGGCAAGAAACCGCGCGGGAAGATCATGACGGCGATCCCGCTTACAGCTTCACGGTGCTGGAACGTCGTTAAGGCGTCCTCCCAAGGGGCGGTTAATGCAGCCCCTTGATCAGACCTTTCAAGACATCCTTGGGTTTGACTTTTTCCGGCGGGGCTTCGGTTTGGGTTGGGGCTGCGGGCGTGGGTGCAGCATCCGCGCCCTTTTTGCCGCCCAGCAATTGTTGCAGAACCGAACGGGCGGCATCGGCGGCTTTGCCCTTCATAGGTTTGTCGAGACCACGCTGGGCCAGCCAGCCCTGAATGCCATTGATATCGATAAAGCGGCGCGGATGATCCAGCGCCCCGGTCAGGCGCAGCACCAGGGGCGGAGCCTGGGTGGCGCCGGCCAGATGGAATTCGGCGCGGGCGTCGATGGCATTATTGGGCAGGTTGGCGCTGCCCTCGGCCTTGGCTCCGCCGCCATCGGCGGTCAGGGTCAAATCGTTGGTGGTGATGACGCCCTTGTCGGCATGGAACGTGCCGTTCAGGGATGAAAAGCGGGTGGAGCCACCCGAGAGCCCGGCCTGCAACAGCCCCAGCAGGGCCAGGGGGCCATCCACCGCTTGCAGGCGCTGATCGACGGCTTTCAGGTCAAAACCCTTCAAGACGCCGTCGGTGACGGAAATCTTGCCGGTTCCGGCCAGACGGGCTGCCATGTCGGCGCTGGTCAGGCCCTTGGTGGTCAGGGCGGCGTCGATATCCATGACGCCCTGGGCGATGTCGAGGTCGGCCAGACCCAGCACCGCTTCGCGGGCTTGGGCATGGGACAGGGCCAGCTTGGCGGCGGCAGTGCCATCGGCGGCCAGTTGTCCGGCCCCGGTCAGTTTGCCGCCCCACAATTGAGCGTTCAGTTGATCGATGTTGAGCGCACCGTTGTTTAAAACCAGTTCGGTGCTGGGTTGGTCAAAGCGGGTGCGGCCCCAGGTGACGGCCAGGGCGGTCAGCTTTAAATCGGCATCCAGGCTGTTAAGGCTGTGCAGCCCCAGCGAAGCGTCGGACCATTTTTGCGGGATGTCGCCCACCGCGACGGACGGGCGCGGCGCGGCGGTCGGTGCGGTCGGTTCCGGGCCACGGGCCAGGATGATCGGGCGCGAGGCGACGCCGCGTGTGGGGATCAGCAGTCCCTGGGCGATCATGTCGCGCAGATGTGGTCGGGCATCAGCCTGACGTTTGCTGGGCAGAAACGGATCAATAGCGAAGTCGTTGGCCGACAAGGTGGCGTCCAGGCGGGGCTTGCCGGAGAGGGCCAGCTTAACGTCACCCGTCGCCGTCAGCGGACCCGCCTTCAGGCGCAAATCGCTGAAGTGCAGGGCGCTGCCCGGCTCGCCTTTCAGCCGGGTGGACAGGGCAAAGGCCCCCAGCGGCCCAACGGGCCGATAATCGCTGCCCAGCAGATGCAAGACCTGGGTGGCGCTGGTGTGGCTGGCCTCAATCGCCAGATCGAAGCGGGGTTGGGCGGGGCCACCGTCGAGTTTGCCGCTGGTGCGCAGCGTCAGGCCCGATGCTTCGCCGCCGATATCGATGCTGAGCGCATTGGGCAGACCGTCGAAGCTGCCCGACAGCACCACATTCCCCAACCGGTCGGGGTCAAACGGCAGCGACACGCCAGCCAAAGCGGTCAGACGCCCCAGGGCCGGGCTTTGCAGGGTGGCGCGCAAGGCCTTGAAACGCGGTCCGGCTTGCAGATCGGACAGTCCACCACTGATCTTCAGTTGTGATCCAGCCAGATCGCGCACCGACACATCGCGGAGGGTCAGCGCGCCATCAATCCAGCCGACATCAGCTTTGACATCGTTGGCGGTCTGACCATGCACCACCATCTTGCCGATGCCACCCTTGATGTTGGCGTCCACCCCATCCAGCCAGAAGGGAACCGGGGCCGGTTGCTGAGGCGTCGTCATCGCGGGGGTCGGGGCCGGTGCCGCAGCGGCAACCGTTTGGGCGGCAGGCTTGTCGGTGCCCGCAGGCGCGCTTTTCGGCAGATAGGCGTCCAGGTTCAGGGTGTCGATGGCGAACGTCACCCCCAAGGCGGGCTTGGGCGACAGACGCAGATCGGCGGCGGCATCGATGCGGGTGCCGTCCATCTTGACCTGCACGCCGTCCAGTCGCAGATGAGCCGGTTCGACGGCGATCTTGCCGCCCAGCCGGGCGGCGCGCAGACGGTCGGCGGGAACTTTGTCGGTCTTGATCGCCAGCCAATCGAACAGGCCGCGCAGATTGTCGGTGCTGGCTTCGAACGATCCGTCAAACACTGGATGGCCGTCTTGCGCGCCGACATAGCCGAACAGGTTGAGATCGCTATCGCCGGGCAGGCTGATGCTGGCTTGATTGAGCACCAGATCGCCATCGGCCAGTTCGGCATTGAGATGTGCGCCGCGCAGCAGGCCGTTGTGCCAGATCACCGCTTCGGACGAGATATCCAACACCGCGCCGATGCCCTTGGGCAGGGCAAAGCCGCTGGGCGGTGTTGGCAGCGGCGGGGCCTGGGTGGCGATCTTGCCCTGGGCGGTGGGGGTCAGGGCGGGCGGGTTCGGCTGAGACGGCGCGGCTTGGGTCGCCGGTGCGTCGGGCGCAGCCAATGGCTTGATGGGGACGGTCTTGGCCAGCAGGGCGTCAAGATCGATACGGGTAAAGCTCAGCTTACCGTCGATTTGCGGGCGCGGTTCCAGGCTGACCGACAGGCGGCCCGATCCCTGGGATTGACCCAGGGCGGCCTGAATATCCTCGGCCCGCAGGCTGCGGCGGTCGGCGGTGACAGAACTGTCCAGCGAGAAACCAGCCACCGGCCAGTCGCCGCTGGCCCCCAACGTTGCCGCCAAGCGCGACAGGTTGGTGCTTTTCAGGCTGATCTTGCCCTTGAAGGTGGCGTCATTGCCCTGGCCCGCCACCTGACCCGACAGGCGCAGATCCAAGCCGCCTTCGCCCAGGCTGACCAACAGGGCGGCGGGCGCATCGCGGCCTTGTTGGCCCCATTGGGCGATATGGGCATCCAGCGCCAGCGGCACCGCGCCAATGCGGGCGCTGCCCTTGGCCGAGACGGGGCCTTGCGGCCCGTCGATGCTGAGATCGGCGTCGATGTCGTCGATCACCAGTCCCTTGCCGTCCTTGTCGCCGCGATAGACCAGACGCCCGCTTTCGATGCGGATGTCGTCAAAGACCATGGGGTCCCCGGCCTTGGTATCGCTGGCCTTGGTGTCGCTGGGTGCAGGGGACGAGGATGTGGCGGGGGCTGGGGTACTATTGGCGGGCGTCGCCGGGGATGCGGCAGGGGTCAAGGTCCAATTGCCCGATCCATCGGGCAAGCGTTCCAGGTCGATGTCGGGGGATTTCAGCACCAGGCTGGAGACATCCAGCCGTCCGGTCAGCAGCGGCAGCAGCTTAAGCCGCGCCTCCAGCCCGGCCAGACGGGCCATGTCGGGATTGGCGGCCCCCGGCGGATTGGCCAGACGCACCCCTTGCGCCGAAACGCGGGGCGTGGGCAGCAGCGACACCGACAGCGGTCCTTCAATGACCACGGGGCGGTGCAGCGCTTGTTCCAGCCCGGCGGCGATGCGCACCTTCAAGGGGCTCCAATCCACCAGCGACGGGGCGGCCGACAGCAAGGCGGCAACGCCGCCCACGGCGACAGCCAGATAAAGCCTTCCCTTTGAAATCACGGCACCCATCCCCTTGCCCTTGCGGTGCGGGCAGTCTAGTGCAATTCACGGGGTAACGGAATTGCTGTTAAACGCCTGCTGATCGTGGGGGCAAGGCGGTGCGAAAAGAGCGTCCTGGCGATGGGATGATCCTTGCCGATCCCCCATTAATGGGGCTATTACCTTGGTCCATGCCCCAACCCTTGGAAATTCTGCGTTCGGTTTTCGGCTACGACTCGTTCCGGGGGGCGCAGGCCGAGATCATCGATCATGTCATCAATGGCGGCGACGCGCTGGTGCTGATGCCCACCGGCGGCGGGAAGTCCTTGTGTTATCAAATCCCTGCCTTGTGTCGTTCGGGCGTCGGGGTGGTGGTGTCGCCCCTGATTGCGCTGATGCAAGATCAAGTATCGGCCCTGCGTCAGGTCGGGGTGCGGGCGGCGGCGCTGAATTCTTCAGTGCCCTATTCGGAAATGGTCGAGATCGAACGCCAGATGCGCGCGGGCGAAATCGACATGGTTTATGTCGCCCCCGAACGGCTGATGACCGACGCTTTCCTGACCCAATTGGAACGCTGTCCGCTGGCCCTGTTCGCCATTGACGAGGCGCACTGCGTCAGCCAGTGGGGCCATGATTTCCGCCCGGAATATCTGCAACTGGCGGCGCTGCACGAACGTTTTCCGCATATTCCCCGCATTGCGCTGACCGCCACCGCCGATGGCCCGACCCGGCGCGAGATCGTCGAAAAACTGGGGCTGGCCCAAGGTGCGCACTTCGTTGCCGGGTTCGACCGTCCCAATATCCGCTATCACGTCGCCCCCAAGGGCAGCAGCGCCAAGGCGCAATTGCTGTCGTTTTTGAAGGGCCATCGCGGCAATTCCGGCATCGTCTATCGCCTGTCGCGCAATAAGGTCGAGGAAACCGCCGAATGGCTGAAGGGTGAAGGCTTCAACGCCTTGCCCTATCACGCCGGGCTGGACAAGGATGTGCGCGCCCGCAATCAGGACCGCTTCATCAAAGAAGACGGCGTGATCATGGTGGCGACCATCGCTTTCGGCATGGGTATCGACAAGCCCGACGTGCGCTTTGTCGCCCATCTCGATCTGCCCAAAAGCATGGAAGCCTATTACCAGGAAACCGGCCGCGCCGGGCGTGACGGTCTGCCGTCGGATGCCTGGATGGTCTATGGCATGCAAGATGTCGCCCGGCTGCGCCAGATGGTCGAGGAATCCGAGGCCAACGAGGCCAAGAAGCGCCTGGAACACCGTAAGCTGGACGCCCTGTTGGGCTATTGCGAGACTACCCGCTGCCGTCGTCAGGTGCTGTTGGATTATTTCAGCGACCATTGCGAACCCTGCGGCAATTGCGACACCTGCCTGGAACCGGTGGAAAGCTTTGACGGCACGGTGGCGGCGCAAAAGGCGTTGTCTTGCGTCTATCGCACCGGACAAATCTTTGGGGCCGGGCATGTCATCGACGTGCTGACCGGGGCGGATGGGGAACGGGTACGCAAGCTGGGCCATGACAAGCTGTCCACCTTTGGCATCGGTTCCGACTTTACCAAGGAGGAATGGCGGTCCATCTTCCGCCAGCTTGTCGCCGCCGGCCTGCTGCGCGTCGATGTGGAAGGCCATGGCAGCCTGAGCCTGACCGAAGCCTGCCGCGAAGTGCTGCGCGGCGAACGGCAAGTCTCGTTCCGCCGCGATCCGGTGCGATCGAAGAAGGCGGGAAGGTCCGAACGCAGCCGGGGTGTCTTGGAAGATCCCGGAGACGAGGAATTGTTCCAGGAGTTGCGCAAGCTGCGCCTGGACTTGGCCCGCGACCAGGGCGTGCCGCCCTATGTCATCTTCCACGACGCCACTTTGGTGGAAATGGCCCGCGAAAAGCCCCGCGACGAATGGGAATTGTCGCGTCTGTCGGGCGTGGGGCGCACCAAGCTGGAAAGCTATGGCGACGTTTTCCTGGATGTCATCAGCCGTTACGGCTGATCACTTCGCCTGATCCAAAGCCTGCAGTACCGCGTCCGCCGTCAGCAATTCCGGCAGGGCAATGCCGTCGGGGGCGTGTGGGCCATAGACGGCGTTGAAGGGAATGCCATAGCGGCCAAAGCTGGCCAGATAGGCGGCAATGGCTTCGTCGGGGCGGGTCCAGTCGGCCTGCATGGCGATCACCCCCGATTGGGTCAAACGGTCGGACACCGGCGGGCGGTAAACCACAGCACTCTTGTTGACCTGACAGGTGATGCACCATTCGGCGGTGACATCGACGAACACCACCTTGCCATCGGCCACTGCCTTGGCGATGGCGTCCCGGTCAAAGGGCTTCCACATTCCTTGCAGCCCGGCAGGCGGGGCGTGATGGCCCGAAACCGCGACAGTGGCGGCACCATCGCCTTCGACCGCCACCACCAGGGCCGCGCCCGCCAGCAGCACCGCCAAGCCGCGCCGGGCCAGGGCGGGCAGCTTGCCGCCCAGGGCCAGAACCGCTTTCAGCGCCGCCATCAACACGGCGACGGTCAGAGCCAGTTGGGCGCTGGTTTGCACCCACAACACCCAGACCAGCCACAGCGCCGTCAGCAGCAATATGACGCCCAAGGCCTTGCGCAAGGTCAGCATCCAACGGCCGGGACGGGGCAGGCGCTGGGCCAGCTTGGGCCAGGCTGCCACCGCCAGATAGGGCAGGGCCATGCCCAGCCCCAGGGCGGTGAAGATCGAGACGATTTCGACCGGGCCACGCGCCAGGGCAAAACCGATGGCCGTTCCCAGGAAGGGGGCGGAACAGGGGGTGGCCAGCAAGGTGGCAAAGGCCCCGGCGGCAAAATGGCCGGTCAAGGTGCTGTCCTGTCGGCCCGAGCCCGACCCCGCCGCCATCAGCCAATGGGGCAGGACGATTTCGAAAAAGCCCATCAGATTGGCGGCGAACAGCGACAACAGCAGGATCATCGCCGCCAGGAACAGCGGGTGCTGGAACTGAATGCCCCAGCCCACCGCCGCGCCCGCGCTTTTGAGCGCCACCGCGCCCGCCGCCAGCAACAGGAACGACGCCATCACCCCCGCCGCCGAGGCCAGGAAGCCGCGCCGGATATGGCCTTGTTCGGCACCGCCCTGGGATAAGACCGACAATACCTTGATGGACAGTACCGGCAGAACGCAGGGCATCAGGTTCAGGATAAAGCCGCCCAACAGGGCGATGGCCAGCATTTCCACCCATGTGACAAGCGAGCTTGCCGCCTGGGGGCGGGCGATGGGGGTGGTGATCTCCATACCGCGCTCGCCATCGGCCACCGTCAGAGTGACGGGTTGGGTGAACAGATCGCCCTGACCGGTCTGGGGCACCGGCTGAACCACGAAATCAACCCGCTTGCCGCCTTGCGACAGGCTGACCTTGGGCGGGCCGAAGCTCATCTGATCGGCCCGTTCGACAAACAGGTCGGCCTGATCGGACAAGGGCGGGTCGGCGCTGATGCTGACCGCCAAGGCGCCATCGGCGGTGGCTTGGGCCGAGATCAGGCCGAGACCCTGGCGGGCCCCGTCGCCCGGCACCTGGGCCAGGGCGCGGCTGATGTCGTGGGCGCTGGGATTGCTGGTGGCTTTGTCGGCCATCGGCAGGTCGAGCGCCAGATCGGCATGTTGGGGAATGCACAGAACGTCGCAGGTCAGATAATCCACCGACGCCTTCAGTGACAGGCCATGATCGGTCCCGGTCAGGCGAGCCTTGATGGGCAGCACCACATGGTTCTTATAACCCATGGTTTGCAGGCCCAGCACGGTAAAGCGGTGCGGCACCGGCCAGGAAAAGCGCGCATCGGCCAGATTGTCCGATCCCTTCCAGTCGATGGACGGCGGAAAACCGGCATCGCCGGGCGAGCGCCAGTAAATCTTCCAGCCCGGCTGCAACTCAAATTCCAGCCCCAGGTCGATCCCCTCGGCCTGACCGGCGGGCGATAAGGCGCTGTTGGCGGATACCAGACGCACCCGGCCCTGATCATTAACCGACCATGCCGATTGCCCGGCAGCCGGGGTGCTGTGCGGCGCATCCTGGGCAAAAGCAGGCGAGACGCAGGCGGCGGCCAGCATCGCCAGAACAAAGGTGCGCGCGCGAAACAGCATGGTGGACCTTGGGTGAAAACAACGGCTGGGGAGTATCTGCTCCGGGAAGAGATGGCCTGTCAATGATCGGGGTCAAGCCCCAGTCCGAATATCGGTTCTTTGCAAATCCTTGCGTTTGCCGGTGTGGCGTCATATCTGATGGATATGGTTCATGCTTGGAAAACAGACGGCTATCTGGCCGGTCAGATGCTGATCGCCATGCCGCAAATGCAAGACCCGCGTTTTGCGCGCACGGTGGTCTATCTGTGCGCCCATTCGGAAGAAGGGGCGATGGGGCTGGTGGTCAACCGCCTGTTCAATTCCCTGTCCTTTCCCGATTTGCTGGGACAGTTGAACATCGCGTCCACCCCGCTGTGCGATCAGATCCGCGTGCATTTCGGTGGTCCGGTGGAAGCCGGGCGCGGTTTCGTGCTGCATTCTACCGATTATGTCCAGGAAACCAGCCTGTTGGTGGATGATCAGGTGGCTCTGACCGCCACCGTCGATGTCCTGAAAGCCATCGCTGAAGGACGCGGGCCGAAGCAAAGTCTGCTGGCCTTGGGTTATGCGGGCTGGAACGCGGGTCAGTTGGATGACGAAATCCGCGATAACGCTTGGCTGAATGTGTCGGCTGATCCCGATTTGCTGTTCGGTCTGGATATCGACCGCAAATGGGAACGCGCCATCGGCAAGATCGGCATCGATTTCGGGATGCTGTCGGCCAATGCCGGGCACGCATAAAGGCGTCACCATCAGGCACCCGGAGCGCAGCGACCAGCGCGTTGAGCGCGCCGCAGCGCTAGCGGAGGGAAGCCAAGGGCGCGGATGCCCACGTCCGGCGTCTGCCTTATCTTAAGGGTTAAACAGCTTGTTGATCTCTGCTTGGGTCATCGGGCCCAAACGGGGCAGCTTGGCCCAACTGGACCCTTCGCGGCCACGGCGTTCCTCGCCGTCCCAATATTCCTTACGGCGGCGGCGGTCGGGGCCGAAATAGGCACCGACGCGGATAAAGGGACGGGGCTTTTCGACAATGGCCTGAATGCGGCTGAACAGGCCGCGCGGTGATACCGGCTTGACCAGAAATTCGGTCACCCCGGCGTCACGGGCGCGAAACACCCGGTCACGGGCCGAATAGCCGGTCATCATGATGATCGGCATAAACGGGTTTGGACTGTCAGGATGGGTCCGGATCAGCTTGGTCAGTTGCAGGCCGGTGGTGGGCTCCATGGCCCAATCGGCGATCAAAATATCAGGCAGACGGGCGCGGATGGCGTCGATGGCTTCGTCGCCATTTTCCGCCTCGCGCACCATGGTGATGCCAAAGCTGCGCAAGATTGCCCGCACCAACTGGCGCGTCGGCGTGCAGTCGTCGGCGATCAGCACGCTGATCTGATTGAAGATTGGCCCGTATCCCATAAGGCGAATTTATTTCCGTTAAGGTATCGCTTCAAGACGCACCAAGGGATAGGGGCGATATTAAACCTTTCATGACAGAAATCGTCAGAAACGCGCCGCGGCTCGATCAGAACAGCGGCGCGATGGATACCTTACACCGCCTGGGCGGCGAACATTTCCGGTGGACCCACCAGGGCATCCTGGGCAGCAACCAGTTGCAGTTCTCGCAGGCCCGACTGACGGGTGATCTTCAGCAAGGCGTAAAGGCCCGACACCGCCTGTTCCAAAGCGGCGGGCGGAGCGGCATCCTTCAGCAGATGCCCCAACAACAAGGCTGCAAAAACGTCGCCCGCGCCGTTGGGGGCCGGGTCGAAATCGATATGCGGGGTATCGACCAGCCAAGCCCCACTGGCCGACACCAGCAGCGAACCCAAGCGATCGGCAGGAACGGCGGGCGGGCGCAGGCTGGTCACCGCCACCAGCTTCGGCCCCCGTGCAATCAGGCTGCGGGCGGCAGACACTGCATCGTCGAGAGTGGTGACGGACCGACCGGCCAGGGTTTCCAGTTCGAACTGATTGGGGGTCAGGATATCGGCGGCGGGCAAGGCTTGGGCTGCAAAAAAATCGGGAATGCCGGGCCGCACGAAAAAACCGCGTCCTTCATCGCCCATCACCGGGTCGCAGCAATAAAGCGCCTTGGGGTTGGCAGCCCGCACCCGGGCCACCGCGTCCAAAATGACATTGCCGATGGCGGCATCCCCCAGATAACCCGACAGCACGCCGCCGCAGTGCGGCAAGGCCCCGCGCTGGTCGATGCCGTTCAAAACCTCGGCCAGATGGTCGGCGGGAAAGACCATGCCGGTCCAGGCTCCGTATCCGGTGTGATTGGAAAATTGCACGGTATTGATGGGCCAGACTTCGTGCCCCAGCCGCTGCATGGGAAACACTGCCGCCGAGTTACCCACGTGACCGAAGGCGACCGAAGACTGAACCGAAAGAATATTCATTTTTTGCGCCCTTACGCGACCGAATATTGCGTGGATGGCTTGCCAGGAGGCTGCCGATCTTGGTAGTGTGCCGCACTGCAAAAATTCTCAAAGAGGAAATCGTCCCATGGCCACTTCAGCCCGTCCGCGCCGCAGCGTGCTGTACATGCCGGGCAGCAACGCCCGCGCCTTGGAAAAAGCCAAAAGTCTGGCTGCCGATGGACTGATCTTCGATCTGGAAGACGCCGTCGCCCCCGACGCCAAGGAAGAAGCCCGCCGCCTGGTGGTGGCCGCCCTGACGGGCGGCGGTTACGGCAAGCGGGAAATCCTGGTGCGCATCAACGCCCTGTCCACCCCCTGGGGTTATGCCGACGCCGTTGCCGCCGCCCGGTCGGGCGCGCATGGCGTGCTGATCCCCAAGGTGGAAAGCGCCGATACCGTGCGTCAGGTGGACGCCATCCTGACCGCCAACGGCGCGCCTGCCGATCTGGCCATCTGGTGCATGATGGAAACCCCGCGCGGCATCCTGCGGGCCGAGGAAATCGCCGCCGCCAGCCCGCGCATGGGTGGGTTCGTCATGGGCACGTCGGATCTGGCCAAGGATCTGCACTGCGCCCACACCCGCGAACGTCAGCCGATGATCACCAGCCTGGGGCTGTGTCTGCTGGCGGCGCGCGCTTACGGTCTTGCCATCCTGGACGGCGTGCATCTCGACCTGAACGACGACGAAGGCTTTGACTATTCCTGCCGTCAGGGCCTGGAACTGGGCTTCGACGGCAAGACCCTGATCCATCCCAAAACCATCGAGGCCGCCAACCGCGTGTTCGCGCCCAGCGAAAAGGAAGTGGACTGGTCGCGCAAGATCATCGCCGCCCATGCCGAAGCTGCCGCCGAAGGCAAGGGTGTGGTGGTGGTTGACGGCAAGCTGATCGAGAACCTGCATGTGGAAAATGCCTGCCGCATCGTCGCCCTGGCCGAGCAGATCGCCGTCCTGGCCGCCGAACTGACCGTCGCGTAAGGGGAGAGCGGTATCATGAGCAAGACCAATCCCGGCAATTTCTTTGAAGATTTCCGCCTGGGCCAGGAAATCCGTCACGCCACCCCGCGCACGGTGTCCAGCGGCGACGCCGCCCTTTACACCGCGCTGTATGGTGGGCGGTTCGCCGTGGCCTCGTCGGCCGAATTCGCCGCCAAGATCGGCATGCCCGGCGCGCCGCTGGATGACCTGCTGGCCTTCCATGTGGTGTTCGGCAAGACCGTGCCCGACATTTCCTTGAATGCCGTGGCTAATCTGGGCTATGCCGAAGGCCGTTTCGGCGCTCCGGTTCTGCCCGGCGACACTCTGCGCGCCGTCTCCAAGGTCATCGGCCTGAAGGAAAACTCCAACCGCCAGACCGGCGTCGTCTATGTCCGTTCCACCGGCTATAACCAGCGCGACGAGATGGTGTTGGATTATGTCCGCTGGGTGATGGTCAAGAAGCGCGACGTCAACGCCCCAGCCCCGGAAGAGGTGGTGCCCGCCACCGCCGCCAAGGTCGCCGTAGACGATCTGATCATCCCCGCCAGCCTGGACCTGTCGGCCTATGACGCGGTTCTGGCCGGATCGCCGCATCTGTGGGACGATTATCAGGCGGGCGAAAAAATCGACCATGTGGACGGTTTCACCATCGAAGAAGCCGAGCACATGATGGCCACCCGCTTGTATCAGAACACCGCCAAGGTGCATTTCAACCAGCACACCGAAGGTCAGGGCCGCTTTGGCCGCCGTCTGATTTATGGCGGCCACATCATCAGTCTGGCCCGTTCGCTGTCCTTCAACGGCTTGGCCAATGCCTTCAAGGTGGTGGCGATCAACGGCGGTCGTCATGTCGCCCCGACCTTTGCGGGCGACACCATCTATGCCTGGACCCAGGTCGAGGAAAAGCTGGAACTGCCCGGCCGCCGCGACGTCGGGGCTCTTCGTCTGCGCACCATCGCTACGAAAAACCAGCCTTGCGCGCAGCACCCCTTTAAGCCGGAGGGGGGCAAGGAGTATGATCCGTCCGTTGTTCTCGATTTCGATTATACCGTGCTTATCCCCCGCAAGGCTTGACAGCCGGGGGTAAATACCCGGATATCAACCAAAAATAAGGACGCGCGGAGCCGCTCTGCGCGTCCTGATCCGGTGGATAAACCGGGCGAAGGATCTAGAAGGCTGAGGAATTCCAGACGAAAGGATGGTGCGTCCGCACGCCTCCAAACGTTGACTCATTTCGTATGAGCGGTTAAACCGTCCCCGAATTGCCAAAAAGTCCCGCGGGACACTCCCCAAGAGGCTACCCAGATGACGTCGCGCAACAGGCCCCTCTCTCCACACCTGCAAATCTATCGCCTCCCGCTGCTGGCGAAGATGTCGATCCTGCACCGTATGACCGGTGTCGCTTTGGCGATCGGCACTCTTCTGCTGGCCTACTGGCTGGGCAGCGCCGCTTACGGCCCTGCCGCCTACGCGCAGGCTATCGCCCTGATCGGTTCGCCCATCGGCTATTTCGCCCTGTTCGGCTGGACCGTGTCGCTGTTTTACCACCTGTGCAATGGCATCCGCCATCTGCTGTGGGAAACCGGCTGGGGCTTTGAACTGCCGCAGGCTTATGCGTCCGGCTATGTCGTTCTCGCCGCTACTGCGGTGCTGACCGTGGCTTCCTGGGCCATCGGCCTGTTGATGATCTAAGGAGGACCAGACTATGAGCCTGCGCTCCCCGCTCGGCCGCGTCCGCGGTCTCGGCTCCGCCAAGAACGGCGTCAGCCATTACATTCAGCAGAACCTGACCGCCATCGCGCTAGTTCCGCTGTCCCTGTGGTTCGTGGTGTCGATCATCTCGCTGATCGGCGCGGACTATGCCCATTTCCACGCCTGGATCTCCACGCCCTGCAACACCACCTTGTTGCTGGTTCTGCTGTTCGTGATGTTCCACCATGCCCAATTGGGCGTGCAGATGGTCATCGAGGACTATGTGCATGACGAAGGCATCAAGACCTTCAGCATCGTCGCGGTGAAATTCGCCTCGGCGCTGGTCTGCGTGTTCTCTGCCGTCGCGGTCTTCCGCGTCGCCTTCGTGGGAGGTTGATCCAAATGGCTGCTTATAAGATCGTCGATCACACCTATGACGTGGTGGTCGTCGGCGCTGGCGGCGCCGGTCTGCGCGCCACCCTCGGCATGGGCGCGGCGGGCTTCAAGACCGCTTGCGTGACCAAGGTGTTCCCGACCCGCAGCCACACCGTTGCGGCCCAGGGCGGCATCGGCGCTTCGCTCGGCAACATGGCTGAAGACAACTGGCGCTGGCACATGTACGACACCGTCAAGGGGTCGGACTGGCTGGGCGACCAAGACGCCATCGAATATATGTGCCGCGAGGCCGTTCCCGCCGTTTACGAGCTGGAACATTTCGGCGTCCCCTTCTCGCGCACCGACGAAGGCAAGATTTATCAGCGCCCGTTCGGCGGCCATATGCGCAACTTCGGCGAAGCCCCGGTTCAGCGCGCCTGCGCCGCCGCCGACCGTACCGGCCATGCCATCTTGCACACGCTCTATCAGCAGTGCCTGAAGCATAACGCCGAATTCTACGTCGAATACTTCGCCATCGATCTGATCATGGACCAGGACGGCACGTGCCGCGGCCTGGTCGCCCTGAACATGGACGACGGCAGCATTCACCGCTTCCGCGCTCATCAGGTGGTTCTGGCCACCGGCGGTTATGGCCGTGCCTATTTCTCCTGTACCTCGGCCCACACCTGCACCGGCGACGGTCATGGTCTGGTGTCGCGTGCGGGCCTGCCGCTGCAGGACATGGAATTCGTGCAGTTCCACCCGACCGGCATCTATGGTTCGGGCTGCCTGATCACCGAAGGTGCTCGCGGCGAAGGCGGGTATCTGACCAACTCGGCCGGCGAACGTTTCATGGAACGTTATGCTCCGACCGCCAAGGATCTGGCTTCGCGTGACGTCGTCTCGCGCGCCATGACCTGCGAAATCCGCGATGGCCGCGGCGTTGGCAAGAACAACGACCACATCCATCTGCACCTGGAACATCTGGGCGCGGAAACCTTGGAACTGCGTCTGCCGGGCATCTCGGAAACCGCCAAGATCTTCGCTGGCGTGGACGTCACCAAGGAACCGATCCCGGTTCTGCCGACCGTCCATTACAACATGGGCGGTATTCCGACCAACTATCATGGCGAGGTGCTGACCAAGGTCGGCGACGATCCCGACTCGGTCGTGCCCGGCCTGATGGCGCTCGGCGAGGCCGCCTGCGTGTCGGTGCATGGCGCCAACCGGCTCGGCTCGAATTCACTGATCGATCTCGTCGTGTTCGGGCGCGCTGCGGCGCTGCGCTGCGCCGACATGCTGACCGCGAACGACAAGCAGCCGGAGCTGCCGAAGGATTCCGCCGAGAAGCCGCTGTCGCGCCTCGACCGGATGCGCAACGCCTCCGGCGGCTCGCCGACGGCCGACCTGCGGCTGAAGATGCAGAAGGTGAT
>JASLCK010000259.1 GCA_030151865.1 Rhodospirillaceae bacterium
TCTCGGTCGCGCCGCAGGCCTCGACCGAGATTTCCTTGGGGTTCATCAGGAAGGCATCGGCCAGACGCTTGATTTCCGGGGCCATGGTGGCCGAGAAGAACAGGGTCTGACGGATCTTCGGCAGCAGCGAGACGATGCGCTCGACATCGGGGATAAAGCCCATGTCCAGCATGCGGTCGGCTTCGTCGATCACCAGAACCTTGACGTCGTTCATCAAGATACGGCCTCGATCGAACAGGTCGAGCAGACGGCCCGGCGTGGCGATCAGCACATCGACGCCGCGATCGAGCAGCTTTTCCTGATCGACGAAGGATTCGCCGCCAATCAGCTTGGCCATCGAAAGCTTGTGGTACTTGCCGTACTTTTCAAAATTCTCGGCAACCTGCGAGGCCAACTCGCGGGTGGGGGCCAGGATCAGCGAGCGCGGCATGCGCGCCTTGGCCCGGCTGCCTGCCAGAATTTCGATCATCGGCAGGGTGAAGCCGGCGGTTTTCCCGGTTCCGGTCTGGGCCACGCCCAACACGTCGCGCCCCATCAGAACCACGGGAATGGCTTGGGCCTGAATCGGCGTGGGGGTGACATACCCAGCCTCTTCCACGGCCTTGAGGAGTTCGGGGCCAAGGCCAAGATCGGCGAAAGTCATGTGTCTTTTTTTTCCGGGTGAAGCCGCATTATCCACGCAAAAGAGCGGGCGACGTTACTGAATGTGATGCGGATAATAGTAGCTGGAGCGCTCAAGTCAATTCTGGTTCCAATATTTCTCCATCTTATCTGGGTGCGTGGGGCGCATGGCAGGCCCCTCTTGGCCGCGAACGGCCCATGAGGTAGCCTTGGGGATCGCTGAAAAAGCTGGCAGAAAGAAAGGGATATGCCATGACCGCGCCGTTGGTTCTGTCGGCTGAAGGCAGTTTGCTGCTGGTGATCGACGTTCAGGAAAAATTGGCCCCGGTGATGACCGATCCGCGCCGGGTGATCCTGAACAACACCCGCCTGATGCGTGCCGCCGCCCGTTTGGCGGTCCCGGTGGTGGTGACCGAGCAATATCCCCAGGGCATCGGCCCGACCGTGTTCGACCTGCGCGAACATATGCCTGCCGGGAGCGCGCTGCCCAAGATGCATTTTTCCTGCGCCGATGATCCAGCGATCTGGGCGCGTATCGAGCAAAGCGGACGCAATCAGATCGTGATTGCCGGGATCGAGGCGCATGTCTGCGTCTTGCAATCGGCGCTGGGATTGCTGGCGCGTGGCTTTCAGGTGTTCGTGGTGGCCGATGCCTGCGCCTCGCGCCGGGTTGAAAACGAAATCCTGGCCATGGACCGTCTGCGTCAGGCGGGCGCGGTGGTTGGTAGCGTCGAGATGGTGTTGTTCGAATGGCTGCATCAGGCCGGAACGCCCGAATTCAAAGACCTGATCCCGCTGATCAAATAGCTTTTAAGGAACTGTTCCCATGTCCAAGCCGTCTTTGGTTTTGTGCCCAGGTCTGTTGAACGATGCCGCCTTGTGGGCGCACCAGACCGCCACCTTGGCCGATCTGGCCGATATCACGGTCGCCGATCTGACCGGCGGCGACAGCATCGCCGCTTTGGCTCGGTCAGTGCTGGACGCTGCGCCGGATCGGTTCGTGCTGGGCGGACTGTCCATGGGCGGCTATGTGGCGTTCGAGATTTTGCGCCGCGCCCCCGAACGGGTGGCCGCCCTGGCCCTGTTCAACACCAGCGCCCGCGCCGATACCGCCGAGGGGCGGCAGCGCCGCCTGGATATGATCGATATCGTCGGGCGCGGCGGCTTTGAAAAGCTGTTGCCGCAATTGATGGCGACCCAGCTTTATGCCCCCAATATCGAGCGGCTGAAGGACGGGGTTCTGGCGATGAACCGCCGCATCGGTGCGGAGGCTTTTATCCGGCAGCAGACGGCGATCCTGAACCGCATCGACAGCCGTCCCGGCCTGTCGGCCATTTCCTGCCCGACGTTGGTGGTGGGCGGGCGCCAAGATGCCCTGACCACGCCCGAAATCATGGGGGAAATTGCTGCAGGCATCGCCGACGCCCGCTTCGTGCTGGTGGAGGAGGCCGGGCATTTCAGCCCGCTGGAACAGCCCCAGGCGATCAGCGCGCTTTTGCGGCTGTGGTTGCAACGGCTGTAACTTACCCCAACAGGCGGCTGGCGTTCAGCACGGCCTGGGTGCGGCTGGTAACGTTGAGCTTGCGCAAAATCGCCGAGACATGGGCTTTGACCGTGCGTTCGGAAATGTCGAGTTCATAGGCGATGATCTTGTTGGCCTTGCCCGCCACCAGCATTTCCAGAACCTTGCGCTGTTGGGCGGTCAAGGTTTCGGTTTCCCCGCCCTCGGGCGCATAGCCGGGGGCGGGCGGCAGGTCGGGGGTGAAGACATCGCCCGCCAGCACGGCGCGCACCGCATCGGCCATTTGTCCGCGTTCCATGGATTTGGGCATGAAGCCCGACGCCCCCAGGGTGATGGCCTGGGCGATGGTTTCGTTGCGTTCATCGGCCGATACCACAATGACCGGCGCGGCGGGACAGGCGTTGCGCAAGCTGATCAGGCCGCGAAAGCCGTTCATGCCCGGCATGTTGATATCCAGCAAGATCAGGTCGGGTTCGCTGTCTTGGGTAAAGGCCAGGGCGGCGTCCAGGCTGCTGACGTCATGGATGGCGTAATTGGGCAGCACGTCGGCCACCACCTGACGCAAGGCGTCGCGGATCAGCGGATGGTCGTCGGCGATCAGGGCGGTACCCGGCCCCCGGTCGGCAGGCGTGATGGTCATGGCGTCTCCTGTGCGCGGTTCCTTATGGCTGGCCCCTGCGGCAGAAACCCTAGGATGTCTTGGCCCGCCGGGCAAGAGCCCGCCGCAAGGATCGTGGGGAATAGGCCGAAAGCCTGTTGTCCTAAAGTCCAATTTCGCCGCCATTGCGAGCGCGACACAATCGCTTCCGATGAACTGGGGCGGCCCCGAACGCCGCCCGGATAACTGCCGGAAAATTCGGCCATTGGGAGAACGTCATGATCGCCAAGACCTTGGAACAGCTGAAGTCGCAGATTGTCATTCGTCCGCGCTACGACAATTTCATCGGCGGCGATTGGGTCGCCCCGGTCAAGGGAGCCTATTTCACCAACGTCACCCCGGTGACCGGCCAGCCGCTGTGCGAAGTGGCCCGTTCCACCGCCGAAGATATCGATCTGGCCCTGGATGCCGCCCATAAGGCCAAGCGTGCCTGGGGTAAGACTGCTCCGGCGGCGCGTGCGGCCGTCCTGTTCAAGATCGCCGACCGCATGGAAGCCCATCTGGACCTGCTGGCCCATGTGGAAACCTTGGATAACGGTAAGCCGATCCGCGAAACCCGCGCCGCCGATATTCCGCTGGCCATTGACCATTTCCGCTATTTTGCGTCCTGCGTCCGTGCCCAGGAAGGATCGCTGGCGGAAATCGATGACGACACCGTGGCTTATCATTTCCACGAACCGCTGGGCGTGGTCGGCCAGATCATTCCCTGGAACTTCCCCATCCTGATGGCGGCGTGGAAGTTGGCTCCGGCCCTGGCGGCGGGCAATTGCGTGGTGATGAAACCCGCCGAGCAGACCCCCATGGGCCTGATGGTGTTGATGGACCTGATCGGCGATCTGCTGCCCGCCGGTGTGCTGAACGTGGTCAACGGTTTCGGCATCGAAGCGGGCAAGCCGCTGGCGTCCAGCCCGCGCATTGCCAAGATCGCCTTTACCGGTGAAACCACCACCGGCCGTCTGATCATGCAGTACGCGTCGGAAAACATCATTCCCGTCACCCTGGAACTGGGCGGCAAGTCGCCGAACATCTTCTTTGGCGACGTGCTCGCCAAGGACGACGACTTCGCCGACAAGGTGATGGAAGGCTTCGCCATGTTCGCCCTGAATCAGGGCGAGGTGTGCACCTGTCCGTCGCGTGCCCTGGTGCATGAAAGCATCTTCGACGAATTCATGGAGCGCGCCGTGGCCCGCGTGAAGTCGATCAAGCAGGGCAATCCGTTGGACCCCAGCACCATGATTGGCGCGCAAGCCAGCGTCGATCAGATGGAAAAGATCCTGTCCTATATCGACATCGGCAAGCGTGAAGGGGCCAAGTGCCTGACCGGCGGCAGCGTCGCCAAGCTGGGCGGCGATCTGGACGGCGGCTTCTATGTCGAACCGACCATCTTCGTCGGCGACAACAAGATGCGCGTCTTCCAGGAAGAAATCTTCGGCCCGGTGGTGTCGGTGACCAAGTTCAGCACCACCGAGGAAGCCCTGGCCATCGCCAATGACAGCCTGTACGGCCTGGGTGCGGGCGTGTGGAGCCGTGACGGCAACACCGCGTACCGCATGGGCCGCGAGATCGAGGCGGGCCGTGTCTGGACCAACTGCTATCACCTCTACCCCGCCCATGCGGCGTTCGGCGGGTATAAGCAGTCGGGCATCGGGCGCGAAACCCACAAGATGATGCTGGATCATTATCAGCAAACCAAGAACCTTCTGGTCAGCTATAGCCCCAAGGCTTTGGGCTTCTTCTGATCGTCTTTCTTACCGGCCAGCTTCTTCGGGGGAGCTGGCCGGGCTCTTTCAGGGATGGTGCCCATGTCGATGGAAACCCACGCTCCTGTCCCCCGGGTCGTCGCCACTGAACGGGCGCTGTCCCTGATCGAGCTTTTGGCGGGCAAACACGGCCCATTGATCTTTCACCAATCGGGCGGGTGCTGCGATGGCAGCGCGCCAATGTGCTTTGCCCAAGGCGAATTTCGCTTAGGCGATCACGATGTCTTTCTGGGCCGGATCGGCGGCATGCCGTTCTTCATCGGCGGCCAGCAATTCACCTATTGGGAACATACCCAACTGATCATCGATGTGGTTGATGGTCGCGGCGCCAGCTTTTCCCTGGAAATCCCGGAAGGGGTTCGCTTCCTCACCCGGTCCCGGGTTTTCAGCGATGACGAGATGGCGCAACTGGATGCCCTGGGACCGCCGCCGCGTGGGCCGGGCGCAATGACGATTGCATGACCTATTCGGAATTATATTGACGTAATGGTAAATTTGTCGGATGATCGTCAGGCAAGGCGATGGGTATGGCCTTGCAGGGGTGCCGCGCGGGCGTGCGCGGCGCTTTTGGGGTAATCCGTAGAATCCCGCTGGTCGGCTCCCAGCGGCTGGCCGATCCTGTGTTGCATCCTTTCGGGGTCGGGCGTCTCCCTAGAGAGCCGAGACTGAAAAAGCCGGGCGATGGACATCGCCCGGCTTCTTTTTGATTCATAGTTCCATTGAGTTTAAAGCAACGCATCCAGCGGGGTGACGATGATCCCTTCCTCGCTGGCTTGGCGATATAGCTCGGGGCTGGGCAGGGTGATTTCCCCCAGCAATAAAGGTTCGCCATCGGCGGTGTTCCTGAGATGCCAGTTGGCGAGGGTTGGAACCACAGTCCGATCCGGTGTCAAAGCTTCGGCAGGGACCCGCATCGAGGCGATTTCGCCGCGAAACAATCCAACCGATGCCGCCATGGTCCAAGCCATGGTCAGGGATGGCGTCAAATAGGATTGAAAGGGTTTTTCGATATCCCAAATCTTGCGAAATGCCGGTGATGCTGCCACGTATTGGCCGCGCATGTTGATCAGCGTGATCATCGCCGTACTGTTTGAGATGAAATGCGCCAGCCGGGCGTCGGCCAGCGTCCGCCCCCGGAAAAGGAGATCGCGCAATCGTGTCTGTATCTGTCGGTCAGGAGTTTGGCGACCGTTTTCCCAGCGGGAAACCGAGGCTTGATCGACCCCCAATCGTTCCGCCAATTCGGTCTGGGTCATTGCGTTGGCAAGGCGTGCCCGTTTCAACTCGGCGGGAAGAGCCCGCCAAGATCGAATGCTTTGGCTCATCAACACCCTCATGAGAACGGTCCGCGCTGTTTCGCGCGAACTTCATTATTGAGATTTATAATAATCCTGCAAAACTAGTGTGCATGACAGTGCAGAAAAAATCCACAGCAGCATTAAGGGCAAAGCCGCTCAAAAAGCGTTCGGTTGATATTGCGATTCGGCTGATCAACGAGACGCTGCGCGGTCCCGTTGTGGACGTCTTCATTGAGAATATTCCCGGATTGCAGGGCCTAAGCCGCGAGCGCGCTTATGATTTGATTATGAATAATCCGGAATTAGCGGATTGTTGTTTCAAATTGTTTAGAAAAAAGCCCGAGCTGTTTGCGACCCTGCTGGTTGGTCCCAATCGTCAGCCGATTGTCAGCGAGGAAGACTTGCTGCGCTGCGGGCGGACCACGCCGGAAGTGGTGGAACTGATCGTGCGTGCCGTGGCCAAGCGCCATTTTCGCGCCAAGCTGTCGCCTCGGGCCGGTACGGCCCGACCGATCGCCGCCCCGCCGTCTCCGCCTGGTTTATGGGCTAGGTTTATGCGTATGCTGGGGGCAGCGCCCCCGCCGCCGCCAGTGCGCAAGAAGCGCAAAGCGACCCGCGCCGACAGCTTGTATCAAGCCATGCACGACAACCTGCGCTATGAGTGGCAGGTCAATCTGATCCCCCATTATGTGCCGCTGCCGGTGCCCTTGGTGCGCCAGTTGGGGGCGCGGATTTTGGAATTCCGCGAGCCTGCGCAACTGCGCGATCTTGCCTTGACCGGGGTGGCTCCGGCCCTGCCTGCGCCCGAGACCCCGCCCGCCGAAGCGGTCACCCCTGTGGCCGAGGAGGGGACGACCAAGGCAAGCGAAGCGCGCAAGCCTGCCGCCGAAAAGGGGGGCATGGCACCGCCGCCTTTACGCAGTTCCGGCTTGAAGCCGACAGCCCCGACAGTGGCATCGGCTCCGGCGGTTGGCGGTGGAGCCCCATCCTCAAAATCCGAAATGATGTGGACTTTGAGCCAGACCATGGATTTGCCGATTCTGTTGGGTATCGACGAAGCCACCATGCGCACTGTCATCGCCCATATCAGCGGGGTGGGGGCACTGGCGATGAACAGTCTGAATGCGGCCGGCCTGCGTCTGCGCGAAGCGGTGGTGGTGTTGGCTGTGGCTGATCTGCAATTGGGGCACGCCCGGTTGCGGGCGTTGTTTGGCGCTGAAGCTGATCCAAAATTCCTGCAAGCTTTTTCGCAATCCGTGCGGACGTTGAACATTCCGGCTTTGCGCGATCCTTTGGAAATCCGTGATTCCGTGATTGGCGTGCTGGACAGCCTGCGTACTGCCGGAGTGCTGCGGGACTGACGCCTGCCGGGTTGGGGAAGTCCTGTCTTCGGTCAAATAATTTGACCTACAATAATTATTTGGTAAATTATAAGGTTCCGATGAACTTTGTAGACATCGGCGCAGGGTCTTTGTAAACCCTGACGTTAGCGCATTTTACGGATTTCACAACTTTGCCAACGGACCGCATCAGACCCGCCAAATTGGCCGAAGCCATTGCCACTCACCTGGAAACGCTGATTCTGGAAGGATCGCTGCGCCAGGGCGACCGGCTGTTGGCCGAACGCGAATTGGCCCAGAAGCTGGACGTGTCGCGTCCGTCCTTGCGTGAAGCCCTGGATTTGATGGAACAGCGCGGCCTGCTGGTCAGTGGTCGTGGCGGTACTTATGTTGCTCCGGTGCTGGGGGAGGGGTTCAGCCAGCCCCTGGTGTCGATGCTGAACAGCGACCCGGAATCCTCTTACGATTATCTGGAATTTCGCGGCGTGCTGGAAGGCATGGCGGCTTATTACGCGGCCTTGCGCGGCACCGATGTGGACCGCGAGGTGATCAGCGGCCATTTCCACGCCATGGAGGCCGCCCACGCCAAGGATGATCCGACCGAGGAAGCGGATTCCGACGCAGCCTTGCATTTGTCGATCTATGAGGCCAGTCACAATGTCATGCTGCTGCATGTCATGGGCAGCCTAAGCGACATGCTGCGCGAAGATGTCTTTTATAACCGCAACAAACTTTATACCCGCAAGGGGGTACGCGAATTGTTGTTGGCGCAACACCGCGCTGTGCATGACGCCATCATGAGCGGCGATGCCGAAGCCGCCCGTGCTGCCGCCGAGGCCCACGTTACCTTTACCCGTACCGCCTTGCAGGAAATCGACAAGGCCGACACCCGCTTGGAAATGTCCTTGCGCCGTCTGGCCGTGGATGGTCAAGCATGAGCCCGAACACACCGTTTCCCGCAGATGCTGAAGCCTTGGTTGCGGCTCCCGCTGACAAGTTGATGCCGTTGGCCTGGTTGTTGCGCTCGCATCCCGAAACCGCTTTCGACTATCTGGAATTTCGCCTGATCACGTCGGGCATGGCGGCGCGCATGGCGGCTGAACGCGCGACCGAGGATGACCGCGCCAACCTTAGTCTGGCCCACGATACGCTGGTCGCCGCCCATGGCAAAGATGACCCGGCGGAGGAGGCCGAGGCTGATCTGGCTTTCCATCTGGCGATCTATAAGGCCACCCATAACCGGGTCTTGGAACATATCATGCGCAGCATTCTGACCATGTTGCGCGACGACGTGTTTTATAACCGTCGCCATCTGTACCGCCGTGAAGGTGTGCGCGAGTTGCTGTTGCGCCAGCACAAGGCGATCTATGACGCCATCATGGCCCGCGACCCGGAAGGTGCCCGCGTGGCTGCCGAAAAACATATCCGCTTTACCCGCGATTCCCTGCGCGAAGCCCAGGTGGCGGAAAAGCGGTTGCTGGTATCGACCCGCCGGGTTGGTCGCGATCCTTTGTCGGCGATTGTCGATCGCGGCTAAGGCCCCAGTCTTTTGCGCCGCACAACATTTTGTTGTGGGTTTTGCTGAGGTAAAATCTTTTTACCATTTGATTTTATGGTGAAAAGATTTTACCAGTTAGGCGGCTGCGCTGGTGTGTCACCAGCGGCGGCGCATTCGTCTGACGAGGGCTGCATGACCACCCAATCCCCCCAAGCCGCCGCCAACCGTCCCCAGGCGGTTTATTATTTCGGCACCTGTCTGGTCGATCTGTTCTTCCCCGAAGCTGGGCTGGCGGGCATCAAGCTGTTGCAGTCCCAGGGGATCGAAGTGATCTTTCCGCAGAACCAAAGCTGCTGCGGCCAACCCGCCTATAGCTCGGGGTTTCTGGACGAGGCCCGCGCCGTCGCCAAAAGCCAGTTCGGTCTGTTTCCCCGCGATATCCCCATTGTCGTGCCGTCAGGCTCTTGCGCGGGCATGATGAAGAAGCATTATCCCGAACTGTTCCATGACGGCGTCGAACAGGCCGAGGCGCAGGCCTTCAGCGCCCGCGTCTATGAACTGACCCAGTTCCTGGTGGACGTGCTGAAGATCGAACTGAAGGATTTGGGGGCGCCGACCAAGGTGACCTATCACCCGTCTTGCCACGCCATGCGCGAGATGGGGGTGGGCGATCAGCCCAAATCCCTGTTGCGTCAGTTGGGCAATGTGGAATTGGTGGCATTGCCGCGCGAGCGGGAATGTTGTGGTTTTGGTGGCACCTTTGCCGTGCGCCACCCGGAAGTCTCGGCGGCGATGGTCACCGACAAAATCGAGGCCGTGGCCGAAACCAAGGCCGATGTGGTGATTTCCAGCGATTGCGGCTGTCTGATGAATATTGCTGGGGCGCTGGAAGCCAAGAAGCGCCAGGTCAAGCAGGTGGCCGGGGCCAAGCATATCGCCGAATTCCTGTGGGAGCGCACCAATCATGACCGCTGAACCCGTCGTGCCCTTCCGCGAGCGCGCCCAGGGCTATCTGGGCGATAAGCAATTGCGGGCCAACTTCCGTCGCGCCATGGATGGGCTGATGGGCAAGCGCGCCGCCCAATTTGCCGACCCGGTGGAATGGACTGATCTGCGCTCTTTAGGGGCGGCGGTGCGGGCCCGTTCGCTGCTGCGCCTGCCCGATCTATTGGAAAAGTTGGAAACCCGGCTGAAGGCCAACGGTATCAAGGTGCATTGGGCCGAAAGCGTCGAACAGGGTAACGCCATCATCGAAGGCATCCTAGCCAAGCGCTCTGCGCGGCTGGTGGTCAAGGGCAAGTCGATGGTGTCGGAAGAGATGCACCTGAACGCCGCCCTGGAGGCCAAGGGCGTCGAGGTGGTGGAAGCCGATCTGGGCGAATATATCATCCAGTTGGACCACGAAACGCCGTCCCACATCATCATGCCCGCGATCCATAAGAACACCCAGCAGATCGCCCGGCTGTTCTCGCAAAAGATCAAGGACGCCGAATATACCGAAGACGTCGCCGCCTTGACCGATCTGGCGCGGCGCGTGCTGCGCAAGAAGTTTGAAAACGCCGATGCGGGCATTTCCGGCGTCAATGTCGCGGTGGCGGAAACCGGTACTTTGGTTCTGGTGGAAAATGAAGGCAACGGCCGCATGACCACCACGGTGCCGCCCGTGCATATCGCCATCATGGGTCTGGAAAAGGTGGTGGAGCGGTTGGAGGAAGTGCCGCCGATCCTGTCCTTGCTGACCCGGTCCGCGACCGGGCAGGGCATCACCACCTATGTCAACATGATCAGCAGCCCCCGAAAGCCCGATGAAAAAGACGGGCCGGAAGAAGTGCATGTGGTGATCCTGGACAATGGCCGGTCGCGGATTTACGCCGATCCCCAATTGCGGGCCACCTTGCGCTGCATCCGTTGCGGCGCCTGCATGAATCATTGCCCGGTTTATGTCCGTGTCGGCGGCCATGCGTATCCCGGTGTCTATCCCGGCCCCATCGGCAAGATTTTGACGCCGCAGATGGCCGGGCTGCACCAGCAAGGCGATCTGCCCACCGCTTCGACCTTGTGCAATGCCTGCGTGGAAGTGTGCCCAGTACAAATCCCCATTGCCGACTTGCTGGTGCGGCTGCGCAAGGAGGGCAATCATGCCACCCATTCCGGCGTGGCAGGGGCGGGAGCCCGGAGCGATTGGAAGGAACGCCTGGTGTGGAAGGGCTGGAGTCTGGCCTTCTCGGTGCCGGTGTTCTATCGCCTGGCGACATTTGCGCTGACCCGTCTGGGCAATCTGGCCCCGTCCAGTTTGCCCTTGCTGGCCGCCTGGATGTCGGTGCGCAGCAAACCCAAATTCGCTAAGAAAAGCCTGCATGAGCTGGCCCGCCAGCATGGAGTGAGCCATGAGTGACGCCCGCAATTCCATTCTGGGCCGCCTGCGCGCCGCCGATACGTCCGGCCCGCTGCCTGCGGAAGATTTTCAGGTGGTTGATCAACGTGGCTGGAGCCTGGAAGAAAGGTTGACCCGTCTGCGCGCCAATATGGAAGGCGTGCATGCCGAATTCCTGGATGCCCGTCAGGGCGGCTGGGTGGCGGCGGTCAAGGATTGGCTGCGCGTCGAAAGCGTGCCTGCTCTGGTCTATGCCCCTGAAACCGACCTGGGCCGTGTCCTGGCCGCCGAATGGGGCGAGGGCGGGGCTGCCCTGGTGGCCTATGACCGCGCCATGGCCGAGTGGAAGGACGAGTTCTTTGCCCATGCCGGGGCCGGTCTGACCAGCACCGAGGGCGGGATCGCCGCTACCGGCAGTCTGATCGTTCGTCCCTCGGCGCAGGAACCGCGCACCTTGTCGCTGGTGCCGCCGATCCATATCGCCGTTCTGGATACCGCCAAGCTTTACGACACCATGTGGGTGGCCATGCGCGAACAGAACTGGCCGGTCGGCATGCCCACCAATCTGTTGCTGATCTCCGGCCCGTCCAAGACTGCCGATATCGAACAGACTTTGGCCTATGGTGTGCATGGTCCCAAGCGGCTTTTGGTGGTTCTGATCTGACGGAGTTGCGCGGTCTTTGCGGGGGCAATGTGTGACAAGCCTTGCCCGCGCCCGCGCTTTCCCCTAAAAGGGCCGTTCGCGAACTCATCAAGAAATATGGGATTTCCTGCCATGCGCGCCGAAATCGAGGCGATCGCCAACGACATCAAGCAGTCTCTGGAACTGCTGCGCCGTCACCTGAACTGGGACGAAGCCCTGCGTCGATTGGACGAATTGAACGCCCTTTCGGAAGATCCCAACCTGTGGAACGACGCCGCCGAAGCCCAAAAGGTGATGCGTGAGCGTACCCATTTGGAACAATCCACCAGCACCGTGGAAGCCATCGAGCGAGAACTGGCCGATAATCTCGACCTGATCGAATTGGGCGAGATGGAAGGTGACGCTTCGGTGGTGGAAGCGGCGGAAGCCGAACTGACGGGCCTGAAGGAAAAGGCCCGAAAGATGGAGCTGGAAAGCCTGTTGTCGGGCGAAGCCGATTCCAACGATTGCTATATCGAAGTCCATGCGGGCGCGGGCGGCACCGAAGCCCAGGATTGGGCTGACATTCTGCTGCGCATGTATACCCGCTGGGCCAATCAGCATGGCTATAAGGTGGAATGGCTGGAAGAAAGCCCCGGCGAAGAAGCTGGGTTGAAGTCGGCCACTGTGCGTATTTCCGGCCACAACGCTTATGGCTGGCTAAAGACGGAAAGCGGCGTGCATCGTCTGGTGCGCATTTCGCCCTATGATTCGGCGGCGCGTCGTCATACCAGCTTCAGTTCCATCTGGATTTACCCGGTGATCGACGACACCATCGATATCCAGGTCAACGAAAGCGACTGCCGCATCGATACCTTCCGTGCTTCGGGCGCGGGCGGTCAGCACATCAACAAGACCGACTCGGCCATCCGCATCACCCACATTCCCAGCGGCATCGTGGTCAGTTGTCAGATCGACCGGTCGCAGCACCGCAACCGCGCCATGGCCTGGGACATGCTGCGCGCCCGCCTTTATGAGGCTGAACTGCAAAAGCGTGAAGCCGCCGCCCAGGCTGAAGCCGACAGCAAGACCGAAAACGGCTGGGGCCACCAGATCCGTTCCTATGTCTTGCAGCCCTATCAGATGGTCAAGGATCTGCGCACCGGCGTCGAAACCTCGGACACCCAGGGGGTTCTTGACGGCGATCTCGACATGTTCATGGCCGCATCGCTTGCCGCCCGCATTCAGGGCAGCACCGAAGGCGCGAATTGAGCCTGATACGAACCCGTTTTCAGTCTTGGCGCACCGGCGGGATTCCGGCGCGCATTCTCGGTCTTACCCTGGTGCTGGGAACGGTTCTGCTACCGGCCGCGTCTCGGGGCGACCCGATGGAACAGCCTTATCCCGGTAAGGCTGCCGCCATTGGCAGTCCCGCCAATGGTTGCCTGATCGGGGCCGAACCCATGCCCCTGACCGGACTGGGATGGGACGTCATGCGCCCAGCCCGCAACCGCAATTGGGGCCATCCGGCTTTGATCCGCTTTTTGGGCGACATGGCGGAAAAGGTTCATGCCCACAAACTGGGAAATATGCTGATCGGCGATCTGGCCCAACCGCGCGGCGGACGGTTCGCCAACGGCCATGGCAGCCATCAGACCGGCCTGGATGTGGATATCTTCTTCCGCGCTGGCGACCACTCTCTCAGCCCCGAAGAACGGGCCATGCCCGATCTGTCGCCTTATGTGAATGGCGACAATCAAATGATCCCGGAACTGTGGGGGGCGACGCAAACCGAGATGCTGCGCCTGTTCGCCGAGGATCCCCGGGTCGAACGGATTTTCATCGGCGCGGCCATCAAGAAAAACCTGTGCCAGAGCGTACAGGGTGACCGGTCCTGGCTGCATAAGCTGCGTCCCTGGTGGGGACATAAGGAACATTTCCATGTCCGCATCGGCTGCCCGGCCGATAGCGCGTCCTGTTTGCCCGGTCCAGCTATCCCGGCGGGTGACGGCTGCGGGTCCGAACTGGATTGGTGGTTTACTGACGAGGCCAAGACCAAGGTCAAGGCTGTCGAGCATTCCCAGCCGATCCCCGAACAATGCCGGGGTATCGTCCGGGTGGACGAGCGCTAATCGAGACTTGGATTAGACGGCCTGTTCGATTGGGCGGGGCGGCATGGAAAAGGTGGTGACGTTTTCCTGCGGGCGACTGAAATAGAAGCCCTGGGCATAACCGACCCCGACTTCATGCAGCAAATCCAGAGATTGCTGATCTTCCACCATTTCGCCGATCGACTTGATGCCCATGTCATGACACAGCGCCGCCATGGCCCGCAGGAACGGCTTGCCATAGGTGGTGTCAAAGGCGTCCATGATGTAGCTGCCGTCGATCTTGACGAAGTCCACCTCCAGCGCGCGCAGATATTGGAACGCCGCCGCGCCCGCGCCGAAATCGTCCAGACAGACCTGACAGCCCATGGCGCGCAGCTTTTGTACGATGCGGTTGGCTTCGTCGAGATTGCGCATTTCCGAGCTTTCGGTGATCTCGAACAGGATGCGCGGCAAGACCCCGGCGTTCTGCTTCAGCAGGCTGAACAGGGTGTCAAGAAAAGCGCTGCTGCCGATGGATCGGCCCGACAGATTAATGGCGATGCGGTCGTGGCTGCTGATCAGGGTGTTCAGTGACAATTGTTCGATGGCGCGCTGACAGACGATCATGTCCAGTTCGCTGACCACCCCCACATCCTCGGCAAAGGTGATGAAGGTGGACGGCAGATAGATCTGCCCGTTCTGGCGGATGCGGGCTAGGGCCTCGTAATGATGGATGCTCCAGTCGTCCAGCTTGACGATGGGCTGATAGACGAACATCAGCCGGTCGCTGTGAATGACCTCGCGGAAATGGGCGACCCGTTGCAAGGTGTCGTCCATGGCGGCGCGGTACCCATCGGCCAAGGTGGAAATCGACATCTTGTCGTCGCCGTCGGCCACGAACTTGTTGATGGTATAAACCAAGGCCCGCGTCAGATCCTGGGGCGACATGCCGTTTTCGGCGATATCGACGGTGGCGGCGCGCAGCGATGGCTTAAGGCCGTCGGGGTCCAATTCCTGGGCGATGTCGCTGATGCGCCGCTGCATCGCTTCCTGGTCCAGGGTGTGGTCGCTGATGATGCCGAATTTGTCATCCCGCAAGCGTCCGACCGACGTGCCGCCCACCGAATGGGCGCGCAGATAACCTTCGACATTGCTGAAAAAGTCGGTCGCCTGGGCCGGCGGCATGGCGCGGGCCTCGGACAGGTCGAGCAAAGTCAGGCTGTAATCTTCGCCGTTACACTCGCCTTCTTTGATGCGTTGTTCGACCAGCGAGACGAAGTCGTCGGTTTCCACGCGCTGACCGGGCAGGATGACCGGGTCCAGGACGGCGGCGATGGTCGCGCCGCGCAGGCGGCTGATGGCAAGGTGGGTGGTGTGCATTTCGGGCTTCAGATTGATGCCCGACACCATGGCGGGGCGGCCATCGGAATCGGTGCCCACCAAGGAAATCTTAAGGCTGTCGAAGCGTCCGCCATCGGCGACGCGGCGCAAGGCTTCGGTCAGGGTGCAGCGGTCAGCCAGCGAGACGAAATCGGTGATCGGGCGGCCCAGCATGTCGCGGGGCGGACAGCCACACAGCATTTCGGTGATGCCTGCGGCATAGGCGACCTTTTGCCCGGCGTCGATTTCCAAAAGCAGATCGGCGCCCGCGAACGCAAAGGCGACAAAACGGTCGCGCTGTCCGCGCAACCCTTCCTGATGATGCCCGCCATGGCGCTGATCCTGAGGGGATCCGCTGTCCTGGGGGTGATTTCCCTCATGCAGATGCATGTCTCGCCGACCGTGAAGTTCAGGTGGGATAGCCCGCCCGTTTGCATTCTACCGCATGCTCGTTTTCCGAGCTTCAATTAACAGTGCAGGAACTGCCCCCTCCAATACAAGGGAATTAATACGAAAGGTCGTTTCGGGCCGTATGCAGGCATCTTTGCGCGATGCAAACCGACAGAATTCTTCGACTGCCCGTTACGTTATCCCTTGCGTCAACGGGCGAGCCATTTTACCGTCACTCGCTCTTCATCGCTGGTATGCGTTCGTGCCTTATTGGGCCTTTCGACCCATCGGGCGGGGCAAGCGGACGGGACCACTCCAACGAGCTAGCAGGGGGAATCGTGGAGGTGCGGCAAGTCGAGTTGCGGATTCTCGATTTTCTTGAAAAGACGTTCGAGAAGATTTTTGGGGATATGTCCTTATCCCAGTTCCATGACCTTCTGTTTCCCGGCCATCAGTCGCCGTTGGTGCAGCGTCGCCGTGCTTTGCTGATCATTTCCCGCGTGCGCATGGTCGCGGCGGTTTTCGGTCTGCTGACGCCGCTGTGGATTCCCGTCGATCTGTGGATTTTCGATTCTCCCCTGGGGCTTTACGTATCCGTGCTGCGCGCCGCCGCCACTTTGGCCTTTGCCGGTCTGGCGCTGTCGTTCCGTCATTCTGAAAGCATGGCGTCGGCCCATCGGTCCCTGGCCTTTTTGCTGTCGATCCCGACCCTGTTCTTCCTGGTCAGCCAGCCGGTTTTGGCCAAGTTCCATATCGACGGTCAGGCCCAGCAGGTGATCGCCGCCGGTTATGCCTTTCTGCCGTTCGTGATGGTGGCCGGCCTGTCGGTGTTCCCCATCACCGCCGTCGAAGGGGTGATGCTGGCGGTACCGCTTTTGGTCGCCAATCTGGTGGTCGCTTTCATGGGCTATCAGGTGTTGTCGTTCGCGTCCCATCTGGGGGCGCTGTGGCTGTTGACCCTGCTGGCGGTGGTAGCCAGTCTGGCGGGGATGAGCCAGTTGCATTTCATGATGCAGTTGGTCAGTCAGGCGTCCCATGACGGCTTGACCAAGGCTTATACCCGCCGTGTCGGCGAGGAACTGCTGGACCTGCAATTTCATCTGGCGCAGCGCAACGGCCAGCCCTTTACCTTGGCCTTTATCGATCTGGATAACTTCAAGTCCATCAATGACAAATTTGGGCACGAGGAAGGGGATAACACCCTGCGTCAATCGGCCCATAATCTGCGCCGTATCCTGCGCCGCGCTGATATTCTGGTGCGCTGGGGCGGCGAGGAATTTTTGGTGGTGATGCCCAACACCGATGCCGCCGGAGCCAAAACCGCCATTCAGCGCTTGCGCGACGTCGGTTTGGGCAATCGGCCCGATGGCACGGAACAGACCGCCAGTATCGGTGTGGCCGAACGTCTGGCCGATTCCTGTGGTGATTGGACCATGCTGGTGGAACGTGCCGATCAGCGCATGTACAGCGCCAAGCAGAACGGCAAGGACCGTGTGGTGCTGGTGGGCGACGAAGTGATGATCTGACCCACGCCGACGGTCTGTTTAGAATGGTAAACGGGCGGCTCTGCTGGGGGCCGCCCGTTTTGTTTTGTTCTATTGCTTGATCAGCAGATTGACCCGCATCGGCTGATCGAACGTCCAGCCCTGATCGGTCTGTTGGCCGTGGGCGGCAAAGGCGGCGCGCAGGGCGGCGTCCTGTTCGGCGACTTTGCGGGCCCGGCTTTCATCGATGGCCGTCATACGATCCTGGAACGAGGCGTAATCGGCGTGACGGACGGTACTGGTGTAAAAGACTTCCCGTTCTTGCCGCAATCTCAGACCGGGCGCTTCGTTTTGCAAAGCGGCCAAAGCTTGGGCGCGCACGTCGGTTTCATCATCGATCAGGCGGGTTATCTGGAAGAACGGCCCTTCGGCGATCGGTTCCGACACATAAAGCATGCCGCCGGGGCGCAGCACGCGGGCGGCTTCGCTTAACGCCAGGGGCATGTCGGCAGCGGGAACGTGATGCAGACTGTTGGCGAACACCACCAGATCGGTCGAACCGTCACCCATGGGCAGATATTGGGCTTGGCCGGGGATATAGATTTCGTCGCCTTCGGGGGCGATGTCGCGGGCACGGCGCAATTGGCCCGGGCTGCTTTCCAGTCCGGTGACATGGGCACCCTGGCGGGTCATCAGGCGCACCAGAAAACCGTTGCCGCATCCCACATCCACCACGATCTTGCCCGCCAGAGGGATCAATTCGGTCAGCATCTCGGCGTTGCTTTTGCGCATGGGCGTTTCCATCCTTGTTTGGGTCGAGTTCCCCGCTCGATCACGGCGGCAGTGTAGCAAACAGATCGGGGATAAATCCTTGGGTTTTGTTAAGGCGCATCGGCGGCAAGGCTGGCATGATGGGGGCATGAACCAGACATCGCCCGCCATCGCCGTGATCCTGGGGGCCAGGGTCAAGCCCGACGGTTCGGCCAGCCCATCGCTGGCGCGCCGCGTTGCCCATGGGATCGAGCTATACCGCCAGGGCAGGGTGTCTAAGCTGCTGTTCAGCGGCGGTTTGGTGCGTCATGCCCCGGCCGAAGCGCTGGTCATGCGCGAACTGGCCCGCGACGCCGATCTGCCCGACGAGGCGCTGCTGGTCGAACAACGCTCGCGCAATACCTTGGAAAACGCCTTTTTCTGCCGGGTTCTGCTGTCAGACCTGCCGGGTGGGGCCGATCAGCCCATCCTGCTGGTCAGCGACGGCTATCATTTGCCACGGGCGCTTTACACCTTCCGCCGTCTGGGCATGAACCCGCAAGGATCGGCCCCCACGGCCCCGATGACCTTGACCCGCGCCGCTGCCATGCTGCGCGAAGCGGCGGCGCTGGGACTGTATCTGTGGCGAGTGGAACGGGCGGTGCGGGGGTTTTAACCCACCAACCCCGCCAACCCCAGAAAGGCCGGATAGGGATGGGTCACCACATGGACCGGAACATCCCGCAGATAAGCGCGGAAGCGCCCCTTATTCTCGAAGCTGTCGCGGAAGGATGACGCCTGAAAGCGGGGCAGCATGCGGGGAATGACACCACCCGCGATCACCACGCCGCCCAGGCCGCCGATGGACAGCACCAGATTGCCGGTCACGGTGCCCAGCATGGCAAAGTACATCTCCAGCGTTTCCTGGGCTTGGGCGTCGCCCGCATCGGCCCAGGGGGCGATATCGGCGGGGGTCGCCGTCTTGGGCGGCAAACCGGCCAGGGCGCGCAGGGCACCGTAGAGCGTGACCAGACCGGGGCCTGCCAGCACATGTTCCGCCGAGACATGGCCGTCGCGGTGACGCAGCCAGCGCAGCACCTCTTCTTCCCGATCGTTCGTGGGCGCCATGGTCACATGCCCGCCTTCGCAGGGCAAAGCGCGCCAGCCGTCACCCACCGGCACCATGGCCGAAACACCCAGACCGGTGCCGGGGCCGATTACCGCCACCGGGGCCGAAGATTCGGGTTGCCCCGCAGGGCCGATCAGCACCCGGTCGGCATTGGTCAGCAAGGGCACGCACAGCGCCACGGCGATGAAATCATTGACCACTTCCAAGCGGCGCATGCCTAAGGCGTCGCGCACGGCGGTGGCCGAGAAATTCCACGGGCTGTTGGTCAGCGAGACGTGATCGCCCAGCACCGGACAGGCGACGGCAAAGGCCCCCTGATCGGGAACAAGGTTGGGGGCCACTTGGTCGAGATAGGCGCGCGCCGCCTCCGCCGGGCCGTTGAAATCGCGGCAGGGTAGGGTCATCGGCTGGCGTCCCTCCCGGTCATCGGGACCGACCAGGGCAAAGCGGGCGTTGGTGCCACCAATATCGGCGATAAGTGCGGTCATGGGATCAGGTCCGGCTGGGGCCGCGCAGACGGATGCCCGGCTCGATCTCGTTATACAGCGCCAGATATTGGGTGGCAGCCTTGTCCCAGGTAAAGTCCATTTGCACCGCGCGGGCCTGGATGCGCCGCCATTGTTCGGGATGGCGGTAGAGGGCAATGGCCCGTTCGGCGCACCATTGGAAGGCGGGCGCGGTGGCCTGATCAAAGACAAAGCCGGTGGCGCTGCCGTTCAACAGGCTGTCATAGGTGGCGTCGGTGACGGTATCGGCCAATCCGCCGGTACGGTGCACCACCGGCAATGTGCCGTAGCGCATGGCGTAAATCTGGGTCAGGCCGCAGGGTTCAAAGCGTGACGGCATCATCAGCATGTCGCCGCCCGCCACCAGACGGTGGGCCATCTGTTCGGAAAAGCCGATGCGCGCGGCCACCTGATCGGGACGCTTTTGCGACAAGGTGCGCAAGGCGTCTTCCAGCCACTTCTCGCCGGTGCCCAGCAAGGCCAGTTGTGCGCCCTGGGACAGCAAAGCGGGCAGGATGTTCAGCAACAGGTCCATGCCTTTTTGGTCGGACAGGCGGCTGACCACGATCATCAGCGGGGCGTCGGCGATCTGCGGCAAGCCCAGTTCCGCCTGAAGCGCGGCCTTGTTGGCGGCCTTGCCTGCCGTCACCTGATCGGGCGTAAAGTGATGGGCGATATGCGGGTCCGTGGCCGGGTTCCAGATGGAATAATCGGCTCCGTTCAGGATGCCTGACAGGTCCTTGGTGCGCCACGCCAGCAGCCCTTCCATGCCAAAGCCGTTGGGCGCACTTTGGATTTCGTGGGCATAGCTGGGGCTGACGGTGGTCAGGCGGTCGGAATAGGCCAGACCGGCTTTCAGATAGGACAGCCGGTCCCAGAACTCCAACCCGTTCATGGTGAAGAACGACCAGGGCAGACCCAGCGACGGCAGCACTTCCTTGGCGAAGCCGCCCTGATAAGCCATGTTGTGAATGGTAAAGACCGTGCCCGGACGCGGCCCGCCCCAGGCCTGTAAATAAGCCGGGGCCAGACCGGCCTGCCAGTCATGGGCGTGGATGATGTCGGGCTTCCAGCCTAGCGGGCTGTTGCCCTGGGACAGACGCGCCGCCACCCAGCCCAGCAGGGCAAAGCGGATATCGTTGTCGGGCCAGTCGTGCCCATGCCCATCCTGGTAAGGGCCGCCGTCGCGGTCATAAAGGGCAGGGCTGTCGATCAGCCACACGGTCAGGCCGGAATCGGGCATGCGGCCTTCCAGGATCACGGCGTCGCCACGGCCAAAGGGATCGCCCAGATTGGCAATCGGCTTGGCGTCGGTCTTGGCGGCAATCCCGCGATAGGCAGGCATCAAGAGCCGTAAATCGGCCCCATGCTTGGCCAGCGCGGCCGGAAGCGCCCCGGCGACGTCTGCCAATCCACCGGTTTTCGCCAAGGGATAGATTTCCGACGACGCGAACAGGACACGCATGACACATCCTCCGGGGCGGTTGCCCAATGACCACTGATGAGCGTCTAGGCTAGCCCATGCAAGATGTAAGGGAAAGCCCTTGTGACAGCTGTGTAAACCCTTTGTCATCAAGGGGTTTAAGGCTTGAGCTTTGTGACAATCCGTGCCACCGTTATGCAAACTAAGGGTTAATTAGAAGATTGTGGGATATCGCATAATGCATCCGTTCGACAGGGCCGAAGCATATTCCTCCGCCGACATTCCCCAGCGTCTGCGCCGCACTTTGGCGTTGGTTCTGGCCGGGGGCCGCGGGACGCGGTTGAAGCAGTTGACCGACTGGCATGCCAAGCCCGCCATTCCTTTTGCGGGTAAGTTCCGCATCATCGATTTCACCCTGTCCAACTGCATCAATTCCGGCGTGCGCCGCATTGGTCTTCTGACCCAGTACAAGGCCCACAGCCTGATCCAGCATATCCAGCGCGGCTGGGGTTTCCTGCGCGGGGAATTCAACGAATTCGTCGAATTGTGGCCCGCCCAGCAGCGCACCGAAGGGGAAAACTGGTATCGCGGCACCGCCGACGCGGTGTTTCAGAACCTGGACATCATCCGCAGCCATGATCCCGAATATGTGCTGATCCTGGCGGGCGATCATGTCTACAAGATGGATTACGGCAAGATGCTGGCCGAGCATGTGGCCAAGAACGCCGACGCCACCGTCGCCTGCATCGAAGTGCCGATCGCCAAGGCTACCGGCTTTGGCGTGATGAGCGTGGACGAGGAAAGCCGTATCCTGGAATTCCAGGAAAAGCCGACCAACCCCAAGCACATCCCCGGTCAGCCCGACATGGCTCTGGCCAGCATGGGCATCTATATTTTCAATGCCGCCTTGCTGTACGAACTGCTGGAAGAAGATTCCACCCTGGTGGGCTCCGACCACGATTTCGGCAAGGACGTCATTCCGTCCCTGGTGGCCGGTCACCGTTTGGTGGCGCATCGCTTCCAGGATTCCTGCGTCATGGATGGCGGCGCGGACGAAGCCTATTGGCGCGACGTCGGCACCATCGACGCGTACTGGGAATCCAATCTGGATCTGTGCAGCGTCACCCCGTCGCTGAACATGTATGACAATGACTGGCCGATTTGGACCGAACAGGTGCAAAGCCCGCCCGCCAAGTTCGTCTTCGACAGCGAAGACCGGCGCGGCATGGCGGTGGACTCGCTGGTGGCGGGCGGCTGCATCGTCTCCGGCGCGGTGGTGCGCCGCTCCATGCTGTTCACCAATGTGCGCGTCAATTCCTTCTGCGTGGTGGAAGATACCGTGGTGCTGCCTGGCGTCGATCTGGGCCGTCATGCCCGGATCAAAAACGCCATCATCGATGGCGGTTGCGTCATTCCCCCCGGTTTGGTGGTGGGGGAAGACCCGGAACTGGATGCCAAGCGCTTCTATCGCACCGAAAAGGGCATCACCCTGATTACCCAGGCAATGCTCGACGCGCTGGAAGAGGTTGACGCTTAAAGGCGGCGCTCAGGGGCCTGGCCCCTGAAACCCTGCGCGAAAGGCTTGGCCTCTCGCACTCTCCACCTGATTGATAAAAAGAAGGCCGACGCTTGGATAAGGCGTCGGCCTTCTGATTTTCGGCGCTGGTTTTTGTGAAAGCAGGCTTAGCCCTGTTGCTGCGCCAGTTTGCGCAGACGGTATTCTTCTAGCCGGGCCTGACGATAGGCATCGGCGATGCGCTTGGCCTCGGCCCGTTCGGCGGCGGTCTTGACGGCATAGGCGGCCTTCTGGGCATCCGATTTTTGCAGGGCTTCGGAAATCTGGCGCTGGCGGTCGCTGTGGGGAGCGTTGTCCACCGGGGCGGAACTGCGGGTAAACCCGGCCAGCCCGACCGGCAATTGGTTGCCGTCGAACAGCGCCACCTGGACCCGATCATCGCCACGGTTGCGCGCGGTGTTCCAGGTGCTCATCAGCTTGCTTTTGTACGCGGCGGCCAGACTGGGGGTCTGGGAATGGTAATAAGCCCCGGCGGTATTCCAATCATCGGTGCTGTCATGCAGCCCCACCAGGAAACGGGCGGCATAGGCAACGTTGCTGGCGGGGTCAAAGGCTTCCTCGACACTGCGAAAGGCGTCTTTGTGGGCCAGCAGATTGACCTGCATGCAGCCGACATCGATGTTTTTAACGCCACGCCCCTGCAATTGCTTCACCAGGGCAACCGCTTCGGCCTTGCTGGGCAGAAAACGCCCTTCACCTTCGGCCATCACCGTCCAGGGCCAGGCAAAACTTGCCCGGCGATGTTCGTCATAACGGCCCGATTCCATCAGCGAGATGGAGTGCAACAGCTTGTCGGGAATGCCTTGCAGCCGTTCCTGCTTGATCGTCTCGGCCCCGCAAACGGCTGAATCTTCAATAGCTTGGGCAGGTGTCGCCAACAATGCCGCCAGCATTGCCAGACATCCCCCCATCACCATTTTACCGATTGTCGCCATCATCGCCTCTGCCTTGAATAGTCGCTTTCGCCACCCAGACCATGCGAACGCCATGCCAGAAAAGACCGGCTGCATACGCATGTCTGCTATGTGGTTCGAAAATTTCTCGGAAAATCGCGGCTTTGGCCGAGGCAGGCGCAAGAATCTAAAAATTCCTCTTGCAATGCAGCAAACATATACATATCTTGTGCATTGCAGCATGCAGGTGATCTTCGAGAGCCTATGCTGTCTTTCTTGGACGTTTCCTCCCTAAACTTAAGGGCCACAGCTTGCTGTGGCCCCTTCTTTTTGTACGTCCGAGATGTCTCTCAGGCCCGTTGTGTACCCATTCGTCCGGCGCGGGCTGAGATCAGGGCGCTGCCCAGGCAGGCGGCGGTGATGGCGGTAATGCCCAGCC
>JASLCK010000152.1 GCA_030151865.1 Rhodospirillaceae bacterium
CCGAGGAAAAGGTCGAGGTCGGGGTGCAGGGCCGCTTCGCCATGAACAATATGGGCATGCTGCGCCGTCTGACCTGCGAAGGCATGGGGATCGGCCCCATCGACGAAACCCAAGCCAAGAACGATCTAAAAATCGGGCGTCTGGTACCGGTTCTGCCCGATTGGCAACGTCAGCCCATTCCCATCTACGCCTTTACCGCCACCCGCCTGTTGCCTGCCAAAACCCGCGCCTTTGTCGATTTCCTGGCCCGCCATATGCGCCGCGGCGTCGATGGGGCCGATCCTTTGCAGGAATAAAAAAACCGAAGGGCCTTGCCGGTTTCCCGACAAGGCCCAACGGCTCCCCAGCTTTCGCTTATTCAGTGACTGGCCGCAGTGGCCGCACCGATACCGGTTTGCGAGCGGACATACTGGTCGTCGAACGCTTCGCGCTCGGCGGCAGCCGACACCGACCGGTCCAGCTTGGACACCACATAGGTGACCAGGAAGGCCAACGGCATCGAGAACAGGGCCGGCTGGTCATAGGGGAACAGCGGGGCGGCATTGCCCAGCACCGCCACCCACACGGCCTTGGAGCACACCACGATGCCCACCGCCGAGATCAGCCCGGCGACACCGCCCCACAGGGCGCCCCGCGTGGTCAGACCCTTCCAGTACATCGACAGGATCAGCACCGGGAAGTTGACCGACCCGGCGATGCCGAAGGTCAGACCGACCAGAAAGGCGATGTTCTGCTTTTCGAAGACGATGCCCAGCAGCACGGCAACCACGCCCAGCGACAGGGACGCCAGCTTCGAGACACGCATTTCCTGCTGTTCGGTCGCCTGACCCTTGCGAATGACGCGGGCATAGATGTCGTGGGAAATCGCCGACGCCCCGGCCAGGGTCAGACCGGCCACCACCGCCAGGATGGTGGCGAAGGCCACCGCCGACAGGAAGCCCAGGAACAGATCACCGCCCAGCGCCTTGGCCAGATGCATCACCGGCATATTGCCGCCGCCCAGCAATTTGCCGCCCAGCTTGCCGCCTTCGAAGAACTGCGGATCGGTGCCGACGATGGTAATGGCCGCCAGACCCAGGGTGCAGACCACCAGGAAGAAGTAGCCGATCAGGCCCGAGGCCACGAACACGCTCTTACGTGCTTCCTTGGCGTTGGGAACGGTGAAGAAGCGCATCATGATATGCGGCAGCCCAGCCGTGCCGAACAGCAGACCCAACGACAGCGACACCGCCGAGACCGGGTCCGACAGCAACGAGCCGGGGCTCATGATCTTGATGCCGTCCTTGTGGTTGGCGACCGCCGCCTTGGCCATGCCTTCCAGGCTGAAATCGAAATGGGCCAGTGCCAGGAACAGCAACAAGGTGCCGCCGCCCAGCAGCAGGCAAGCCTTGATGATCTGCACCCAGGTGGTGGCGATCATGCCGCCAAAGGTGACATAGACGATCATCAGACAGCCCACCACCACCACGGCGATGTTGTAGTCCAGCCCGAACAGCAGCTTGATCAACTGGCCCGCGCCAACCATCTGGATCAGCAGATAGAAGCACACCACCGTCAGCGACCCGGCCGCCGCGAAGGTACGGATCTTGCCCTGATCCAGGCGATAGGATGCGATATCGGCAAAGGTGAAACGTCCCAGATTACGCAGCCGTTCGGCCATCAGGAACAGGATCACCGGCCAGCCGACAAAGAAGCTGATGGTATAGACGAAGCCGTCATAGCCGCGCGCAAACACCATCGCCGACAGCCCCAGCAGCGTCACCGCCGACATATAATCGCCCGCGATGGCCAGACCGTTCTGCACGCCGGAGATGCCGCCGCCCGCCGTATAGAAATCGGCGGCGGTCTTGGTGCGGCTGGCTGCCCAATAGGTGATGCCCAGCGTCAGCAGGACGAAGGCAAAGAACATGGCGATGGCGGTCAGGTTCAGCGGCTGCTTTTCCGCCACGCCCACTTCGCCCGCCGCCAGGGCAGGCAGGGCGATCAGCGACAGCGTGGTCGCCAGCGTCAGGATGGACGACTTCGATTTCATCGCTGGCTCTCCCGCACAATCTGGGAATTCAGGTCTTCAAACTCGCCGTTGGCGAAATGGGAATAAACGCCGGTCAACAGCCAGCCGATCACCACCAGGGCGGCCCCCACCGGAACCCCCACCGACAGCGCGGCACCTTCCGACAGCGGCGCCCCCAGGATGCCGGGCGCAAACGCCACGATCATCATGAAGCCGTAATACCCGACCAGAACGACCAGGGACAAAATCGCGGCCAGTCGGCCACGACGGCGGATCAGTTCCGCAAATTTCGGATTCTCACGAACCCGCGCATAAATGGGATCGGACATGTCTCCTCCAGACGAACGCTCCACTGGATGGCCCCTTTTGGCGGGACCGGCTTATTGGCCGACGCGCGCATTCGATCCACGCGCACACCTGTCGGCATTGCAAGGACACTAGCAGGACAGTTTTGCAGAACTTTCCCTGAATTATTGCCAATTGTTGCAAACGCCCCAATTCGCTTCTGGCTCGCCTAATTCTCTTCTGGATTGAGAAGACGCCCGGCTCTTGCGATGATGGGGACCGATCCAAAGGGGGGTTCATGGTCAGGTCCAACCTGTTCATCCGGCTGTTTGCCGCCATCATGCTGACGCTGGGCTTGTTCTCGGGCGCGGCCTATCTGCTGTCGGTGCCGCTGATCGAGGAAAAGGCCTATGAGATCGAGTTGAACGCCAGCCGCACCATTTTGGACAATATCTTCGCCCTGGTGGCCAAGATCCGTTCCGGCCTGGATGACCAGCGCGCCCGCGCCATGGAGTTCCACAAGCAGCAACTGCGCAACGTCGTCACCCTGGCCAGCGGCTATATCGATTACATCTTCGGGCGCATGCAGCGCGGCGAAATCACCGAACAGGAAGCCCGCCGTCTGGTGTTCGAAGGCTTGCGCGGCTTCAAGTTCGGCAATGACGATTATGTCTGGGTCACCGATTATAATTCGGTCTTGCAGTCCCACCCCGACCCGGCCTTTCAGGGCCGCGACGCATCGGACCTCAAGGATGACGAGGGACGCCTGATCCTGCCCACCATCATCGCCATGGCCCGCGACCAGGGCGAAGGGTTTCATATCTATCCCTGGCGCCGCCTGAACACTGATCACCTTGCCGCCAAGGTGTCTTACTTCCGCGACATGCCGCAACACAGCATCGTGGTTGGGGCAGGCACCTATCTGACCGACATCGACGCCGAGGTCGAGGAAAGCAAGGCCCGCGCCATCGACGAACTGCGCCAGGCCCTGCATGCGGTCAAGATCGCCCGCACCGGCTATGTCTATGTGTTCGACGCCGCCAACACCATGATCATCCACCCCAACGGCAATATCGAGGGTCAACCGTTCGGGTCGCTGGTGGACTCCTTGAACGGACGGCCCATCAGCGAGGAATTGAAGGAAGCCGCCGATACCGGACGGCCCACCAGCTATCTGTGGGACAAGCCCAGCGATCCCGGCCATTACGTCTATAAGAAGATCAGTTGGGTTCGCCACTTTCCCGGCTTCGACTGGTATCTGGCCTCGTCGGTGTATGAGGAGGAATTGCAGCGCTCCGCCTCGGCCCTGGCCAACCGTCTGTGGCTGGTCGCCGCCGTGATTTTGCTGGTGGGCGGCGGCTTGGGCTATTGGGGGGTGGGCTGGCTGACCCGTCCGCTGAACCGGCTGGCGGAAACCGCCGCCAAGGTGCGTGCGGGCGATCTGAACGCGCAAAGCGGCATTGTCCGCAATGACGAAATCGGCATCCTGGCCGCCGCCTTCGACGGCATGATCCGCCGCTTAAAGGACAATATCACCAGCCTGGACAGCCGGGTGCGCGAACGCACCGAGGCGCTGGAATACGCCAATCTGCGCCTGCAAGGGGCGATGGATCAGCAAAACCGCACCCAGAAGAAACTGGCCGAGATCGAAAACCGCCAACGCTTGATCCTGGATGCCATTCCACCCGCCATCGCCTATGTCGGCCAGGATGAAAAGGTACTGTTTGCCAATGACGGCTGGGCCAAGCTGGTGGGCCGCGACAAAAACGCCATCGTCGGGCGCAGCCTGGAAGAATCGGTGGGGCGACGCCCTTATGCCGATATCACCGGCTTTATCCGCCGCAGTTGGCAGGGCGAACAGACCACCTTTGAATACAGGGTGACGCGCCGCGACGGGCGTTTGATCGTCAGCAAGAACAGCCTGATCCCCCATCTTGACGGCCAGGGCGGGGTGGTCGGGCTTTACGTTCTGTCCCTGGACATCACCGACGAGCAGGAAACCGCCCGCAAACTGACCGAAGCCCAGCGCATGAAGGCGGTCGGCCAGTTGGCGGGCGGGCTGGCCCATGACTTCAACAATCTGCTGTCCATCATCATCGGCAATCTGGCCGAAGCGCGCGACCGTTACGCCGAAACGCCGGGGCTGGACGCCTATCTTGAACCGGCGCAGCGGGCCGGACGGCGGGGGGCCGACATCACCAGCCGCCTGCTGGCCTTTTCCCGCCAGCAGCCTTTGAAGCCTGAACCGGTCGAGGTCTGCGCCCTGGTGCGCGATGTGGCGTCGCTGCTGCGCCGGTCCATTCCCACCTCGATCGACATCCGGGTGCCCTGCCAGGATGATCAATGCTGGGCCATCGCCGATCAGAACCAGCTAGAAAACGCCCTGATCAATCTGGCCATCAACGCCCGCGACGCCATGCCCGACGGCGGCTGGTTGGAAATCGCTGTCTCAACCCGCTCGGTCGGTTATCCCCTGACTTTTGACGAAGCGGTGCCGCCCGACGAATATCTGCAAATCCGCATCCGCGACAACGGTCAGGGCTTTAGCCCGGAAGCCCGCGCCCGCGCCTTCGAACCGTTTTTCACCACCAAGGGTCTAGGGTCGGGGCTGGGTCTGTCGATGGTCTATGGCTTCGTCAAGCAATCGAAGGGCTTTATCCGGCTGGACAGCCAGCCGGGCGCAGGGGCTGACATCACCATCTTGCTACCCAAGGCCGAACCCGCCGCCGAGGCCGAAGCCCCGCTGTGCGTCATCCCCAGCGCCGACCGCCCATGGGACGGACATTTGGCCCTGGTCGCCGAGGACGACGAGGATGTACGCCACGTCATTCGCCAACAGGTCATGTCCCTGGGCTTTTCGGTGCTGGAAGCATCGAGCGGCGACGAAGCCGCCGACCTGATCGACCAGATCGATGATATCCGGCTGCTGGTGTCCGACATCGTCATGCCGGGGTTGAGCGGCATCAAACTGGCGCGCCGGGTGCGGGCTTTGCGGCCCGACATCCGTGTTATCATGCTCAGCGGTTTTTCCATCGAAGACGGCGCTGACATGGACGATCTGGTTTTGTTGCGCAAACCGTGGGAGCGTCAGGATCTGCTGAACGCCATCGGCCTGCCCGATCCGCAGGACAACAATGAAGAGCCACAAGGGGGAGCCCAAGGGTGAATACCGGCAAACGCATCTATCTGGTGGAAGACGACGCCGATATCCGCACCCTGGTGTGCGGCATCCTGGAAAATTACGGCTATCGCGTCACCGCTTTGTCCAGTGGTGTCGATACCCGCCAATTGGTACGGCGCGATGCCCCCGATCTGTGCCTGATCGATCTGGGTCTGCCCGATATGGACGGCCTGACTTTGGTGCGCGAACTGGGGGCCGATCCCCGCTTTGGCGTCATTATCCTGACCGGGCGCGGCGATGTCTCGGACCGGGTGCTGGGGCTGGAACTGGGGGCCGATGACTATATCGTCAAACCGTTCGAACCGCGTGAACTGGTGGCCCGCGTCAACAGCGTGATCCGTCGCCATGACCAACTGGCGGCTGCCGGAAAAAGCCAGTCCAGCCAGGCCCGCTTTGGCAATTGGCTGTGTGATCTGGGCAACCTGACCCTGACCGACGACCAGGGCCGCCAGCATACCCTGACCGCCGCCGAGGCCAGCCTGCTGATTTCCTTTCTGAAGTCGCCCAAGCGCGTGCTGTCGCGCGAGCAACTACAGGGCGACGATCTGGACCATGACGACTTTCCTTTCGACCGCAGCATCGATGTCCGCATTTCCCGCCTGCGCAAAAAGCTGGAAGGCGACCCCAAGGCCCCGCGCCTGATCAAGACCGTCTATGGGGCGGGCTATCTGTTTTCCGCCGATGTGTCCTGGGGCTGACGCCCCGTTGGCCGGACTGTAGCAATTCGTCACATTCCTGAGAAAATTCCGCAAAGGCCGTCCCTTATCTTCGAGCGTGGGAGAACCGCTGGAAGAGAGAGACAATGTCCAAGACCAGCCCAAACCAACAAGGCCCCTATGAACAGGGGCTGGGACAAAACGCCGCCAATTTCGTTGCCCTGACGCCGTTGACCTTTCTGGAACGCGCCGCCGCCGTCTGGCCCGATCGCATCGCCGTCATTCACGGCCCGATCCGCCGCACCTGGGCGGAAACCGCATTGCGCTGCCGCAAACTGGCCGCAGCCTTAAAGGCGCGCGGCATCGGTCCCGGCGACACCGTCGCCCTGATGGGAGCCAACACCCCGGAAACCTTTGAAGCCCATTTCGGCGTGCCCTTGACCGGGGCGGTCCTGAACGCCATCAACACCCGCCTGGACGCCGACGCCATCGCCTTCATCCTGAACCATGGCGAGGCCAAGATCCTGCTGACCGACCGGGAATTTTCCGGCACCGTGCGCCGCGCCCTGGCCAGTCTGGGTCGACAAATTCCGGTCATCGACATTGACGACGGCCTGTTTGAAGGCGGCGAGCTTATCGGTCAAACCACTTATGAAGCCCTGTTGGACGAAGCCGCCCAGCCCCACCCCTGGGACATGCCGCAAGATGAGTGGCAGGCCATTGCGCTGAACTATACGTCGGGCACCACCGGCAACCCCAAGGGCGTGGTCTATCACCATCGCGGCGCATATCTGAACGCGGTTTCCAACGCCTTGTCCTGGTCCATGGGCGACAATCCGGTCTATCTGTGGACCTTGCCGATGTTCCATTGCAACGGCTGGTGCTTCCCCTGGACCATGGCGGTAACGGCGGGCACCAGCGTATGCCTGCGCCATGTCCGCCCCGAAGCTGTCTTGAGCGCCATCCGCACAGAAAAGGTCAGCCATTTCTGCGGCGCGCCCATCGTCTTGAACATGATCAACAACGCGCCCGCCGAGTTGAAAGACGGTATCGACCACAAGGTCAAGGTGATGACTGCGGGCGCCGCCCCACCCGCCCCGGTGATCGCCGGAATGGAACGGCTGGGCTGGGAAGTGACCCATGTTTACGGCCTGACCGAATGCTATGGCCCGACTGTGCAAAGCGTCTGGCACGACAAATGGAACGGCCTGCCGCTGGAAGAACGGGCGCAATTGAAGGCCCGCCAAGGTGTGCGCGGCCCCATGCTGGAAGGCCTGATGGTCGCCGACCCCATCGATCTGACCCCGGTGCCCCCAGACGGCAGAACGGTGGGGGAAATCTTCATGCGCGGCAACAACGTCATGAAGGGTTATCTGAAAAACGAACCCGCCACCGCCGAAGCCTTTCGCGGCGGCTGGTTCCATACCGGTGATTTGGCCGTCTGCCACGAAGACGGCTATATCGAGATCAAGGACCGCTCCAAGGACATCATCATTTCCGGCGGCGAGAACATCTCCAGCATCGAGGTGGAGGACATTCTGTACGCCCACCCCGCCATCCTGGAAGCCGCCGTGGTCGCCAAACCCGACGAGAAATGGGGTGAAACCCCGTGCGCTTTTGTCACCATCAAGGATGGCGTCAAGGTCAGCGAAGCCGACATCATCGCCTTTTGCCGCGACCGCATGGCCCATTTCAAGGTGCCGAAAACCGTCGTCTTCGGCAGCCTGCCCAAGACATCGACCGGCAAGGTGCAAAAATTCATGCTGCGCCAGATGGCCAAGGATCTGTTGAAGACCCTGCCCCAGTCCTGACTCAGCCGCCTTTCAGCCCTGCCGGTCCCGGCTGGTCTGAACGTTGTTCCGGCGAGTCCCTTTCACCGGAACTTGGGGGAAGATGCCAGAGCATCCTTCGATATCTTCCGAACCCATCCAACTCAAAAACCCCCTGACGGCGTCAGGGGGTTCTTTTTGTCCAATGACCGGGGACCTCCCCTTAACTCCCGACCTTTTCGGCGGCGGTCATCGCTTGCAGGATTTGGTCGCCGATTTCGCGGACGGCACCGGGGGCGTGGTTGACGAACAGGGTATTGGTTTTATTCTGTTCGCCGATGGTCTTCAGCGTGTCGAAATACTGGGTGACCAGCACCATCTGCATCACCTCGGCGGTGGAGGCGCCATCGACGGCTTTCTGGAACTGCTCGATGGACGCTTGCAACCCTTCGACAATGGCACGGCGCTGGTTGGCGATGCCCTGACCTTGCAGGGCCTTGCTTTCGGCTTCCGCCTCGGCCCGCTTGACCACCAGGATTTTCTCGGCCTCGCCGCGCGCCGTGGCGGCGACCTGTTCGCGCTGGGCGGCGTTGATGTCGTTCATCGCCGCCTTGACCTTTTCATCAGGCACGATGTCGGTCACCAAGACATTGACGATGACATAGCCGAACCCGGCCATGTCGGCGTCCAATTCCTTTTTCACCGCCTGGGCAATGCTGGATTGGCTGGCGAACACATCGTCCAGGGACATGCCCGGCACATGACCCAGCACCACCTGTTCCACATAGGCCTGAATCTGTTCGACCGGATTGGACAGGGTGTAATAGGCGTCATAGACCTGTTCCGGGCGGACCTGGAACTGCACCGAAATGGGAATGGTGACGAAGACGTTGTCCTTGGTCTTGGTTTCCATGGTCAGGTCGATTTGACCGACCCGCAAACTGACCCGCGACGCCACGCGATCGATCAGCGGCACTTTCCAGTTCAGACCGGCCTCGGCCACCCGCAGGAACTTGCCGAAACGGGCCACCACGGCGGCCTGGGCGGTATTGACGGTAAAAAACCCGTTGAAAATCAGAACCACCAGAACCACCAGCAGCGGCAGCCATAATGAAAATAGGTCGTTCAATTCCCCCTCCCCTTTACAAAAAACCCCGGAGCGACCAGCGTTCCGGGGTTTTCAGAAAAATCAGAAATATTTCGCCAAATTGCGGCGGATGCGATCCTTGACCGCCCCGGCGCTGCCCGGATCCTCGAAATTTCGACCGGTCACTGCTTCAAACAGGGCGATGTACTTCTGGCTGAACTCCACCAGCGTATCGTCGGGGATCGCCGGGATCGGCTGGCTGTAGGGATCGCAGCGCGCGGCGATCCACAGCCGCAGGAATTCCTTATCCAGGCTTTCCGGTTCCTCGCCCTTGGCATGGCGGGCCGGATAGCTGTCGGCCTTCCAATAGCGGCTGGAATCCGGGGTCAGGATTTCGTCGGCCAGGGTGATACGGCCCTGTTCATCGACGCCGAATTCAAACTTGGTATCCACCAGGATCAGGCCGTTCTTGGCGGCGATGTCGCGGCCACGGGCGAACAGCGCCAGCGAGATACGCGCCAGTTCGTCCCACTGGGACTGGCTCAGCAGGCCCTGGGCGACGATCTCGGCGGGCGAGATGGGGGCATCGTGACCGCCCTGGTCGGCCTTGGTGGTGGGGGTCAAGATGGTACCCGGCAGCTTGTCGTTCTTGACCAACCCTTCGGGGAAGTCGAGACCGTACATATGGCGCTTGCCGGATTTGTACATCGACCAGATCGAGGTGTCGGTCGAACCGGTCATGTAATCGCGCACCACCATTTCGATGGGCAGCATCTTCAACAGCTTGCCCACCACCACGTTGGGATCGGGATATTCGATCACATGGTTGGGGCAAATATCGGCGGTGTTTTCGAACCAGAAACGCGCCGTCTGGGTCAGCACCTGACCTTTGAACGGCACGGCGGACAGCACCTGATCAAAGGCGCTTTGACGGTCGGTCGAAATCAGAATGCGCCGCCCATCCGGCAGGTCGTAATTTTCCCGCACTTTGCCACGGTAGTAATTGGGCAGTTCGGGGAAAGCGGCTTCGGTAAGCACACCGGAGATGGCGGCGCGAATGACGTCTGCGGAAAGCATGGGGCAACATCCGAAAGGAGCGGAAAGCCCGTTTATCGCACCAACCCCGTCCCTGGGCAAGAACCGCCGCACCGCTTAGGACAAAGGGCGGATATGCTTAATGAAGATTGATTAGACAAAGAGGCGTCTGCATCATGCGCTGGGCAATCAGAAACTGTCATCAATACGACCGTTGATTTAAGGAAAGACCATGAACAAACGTATTCTTCTCGCCCTTGGGGGGGCTGTCGTCCTGGTGGGCGGCTGGGTTGGCGCGAGCTCGTATGCGGGTGCCAGGATTGAGGCGGACCTGCAGGCGTTCATGGCCAAACCGGTCAGCGAAACCGGGCTGCATTTGCAGAACCTGCAACATCAAAAGGGTACGTTCGCGTCCTCGGGCAGCTTTGAAGCGCAGCCGATTCTGAAAGGCATCCCCGATGCCCCGACCGTCCTGATCAGCTATCACGTTTCCCATCTGGCCCTGCCGGGATCGATGGCGCGGGTCAATTGGTCGATCAAGCCGACCGGCGATATTGCCCAGGGCATGACCGCCGCGTTCGGCACCCTGCCGCAATTGGAAGGCAAGGGAAGCGTCGCTTACAACGGCGGCATCGACACCAGCCTGGCCCTGAACGCCCTGTCGATGAACAAGGACGGCGAGAAATTCTCGCTCAGCCCCTCGACCGGTCATTTCAGCCTGGACGGCGTCAAAGTCGGGCTGGCCTGGAACACCGACAAGCTGACCGCACGCGGCAGCGGCTCGGCCCTGGAAGTCGATAAGGTGGCCTTGGACATCAACACCAGCGACCGCACCCTGGGCATCGGCACCACCTTGCTGACGGTTGACAAGATCAGCACCAGCGACGGTTCGGCTGAAGGCTTCCGCCACACCTCGGACGTGACCCGCGACGGTGAACGGCTGAACGTGCACACCAGCGACACCTTGAAGGCGGGCACCTTCTCGGGTCAGGCGGCATCCGATCTGGCGCTGGAAATCGCCGTCACCGGCCTTGATATCACCAGCTTGAAGAGCATCGCCGATATCATCAACAAGTCGGACGGCCTGACCAACCTGACCAGCGAAGAAGACCAGACCTTCCGCAAGAACCTGCAAACCGTCCTCAATCGTGGCCTGTCGGTGGCCATCACCAAGCTGAGCGGCACCGTCGCCCAGGACAGCATCAACGGTCATATCTCCGTTGACCTGAAAAAGGCCGCGACCGACAGCGACCCCATCGATCTGGTCAAGCAGTTGAAGTCGGCGGGCGAGCTCTCGGTCAAAGGCCCCAATCTGGCCCCGTCGATGACCCAGATGGCCGTGGCCATGGGTGCGGCCCAGGCCACTGCGGACGGCCTAAAGGCAACCTTGGAATATGCTGATGGCACGCTGCGCGCCAACGGCCGTACCCTGGATGCCGCCATGGTGGTGCCGCCGCTGGAACAGGCCAGTCAGGCCATCAACCAGGCATTGACCAATCCTTTGAAGGAAACCCTGGCCAACGGCTTATCCGATCCGTCCGCCGAGGCCGAAGCCGCCGCGCCTGCCGAAGGGGAAGAAAACCCCGACGCCCAGCCGGAAGACAACCAGGAACAGCAGCAGTAAACCGCTACCTCATGAGTCAAAAAAGCCCTTCAGGCCCCTGACCTGAAGGGCTTTTTTAGTCCCTGGCAAAAATAGCGTTAATCCAGGCCGGGGCGGTCGAACAACGCCATGATAGTGCCGTGCATGGTGGCGATCAGGGTTTTCTTGCCGTCATCAAACCCCCAAGCCTCGCCATCGCAAACCGTGATGGTGCGGCCCGGCTTGATGACCCGCCCCAGGAAATGAAAGTACTGCCCACGCGCCGGGGCCAGAAGGTTGATCTTGAATTCCACCGTCAGCACGGCGGCATTGTCGGGCATCAACGAAAACGCCGCATAGCCGCAGGCGCTGTCCAGCGCGGTCGAGACGATCCCCGCATGCAAGAAACCATGCTGCTGGGTCAAGGCGGCGGCATGGGGCATGCCCAGGGACACCGCCCCCGGCTGAATATCGAGGATTTTCACCCCCAGCGTCTTTAACGCCGCCTGACGGTCCACCCCGGCGCGGACGCGGTTTTCAAAGTTGGGGTCTTTGGGCTGAAAGGTCATCACGGCTGTCCCCCGGTTGCTGCGGATCAGTGATCAGCAACCGTAGACGCGACCCTAAAGACGGTTCTTGGAAAAATCGGACAGCCTGGACTGCACCGCCGTGCCGGGCCAACCGCCGCAAGCGCCCGGGCGACAAACCGGCATGGCGGACCATTTCAGCAGACAGATGGGCCTGATCGGCATAGCCCCGCTCGACCGCCAATCCGGCCAGACCATCCGCCGACAGGGCGACGTCCCGCAAGGCCCGGTGAAACCGCGCCACCGCCAACCACCGCTTGGGCGTCAAGCCGGTACGGATCGCCAAGCGCCGTTGCGCCGTGCGCGCCGATACCCCCAACCCCGCGGCCAAATCGCCGACCCGCTCGGCCTCGGGCCATAAAGAAGGGGAGGCTGAATGTCCATCTTGCGCCAGATCATCAAGAATGCAGTCCAACGCCCACGCCAAAGCATCAGGGGTCAAAGCACCGTCTAACCGCAGGGCCAGACCATCCAAAACTTCGGCCCGCCACTCTTGGACCAAGGGCGAGAAGGGAGAGAAGCGAATGCCGATGATCCACCCCCGCAAGGCCTGCCCCCGAGGACGGGCGCCAAAGCGAGGCCGGGTATAGCGGCAACGCCACTGCGGACACTGTGCCAGTGGGGCGAAGAAATTGATTTCGTGAAAGGGAGAGGAAAAAACGCGGCGGTCCGGCCCGGTCATCCGGCCATCGTCGTGCAAAAGATAGAGATGGTCAGCCAACCCGCGATGACGGGGCAAGGGGATCAGTTCGGCATAAAACGCCGCGTCGGCCGGATTGTTCTCGGCCTGATTACCTTGGACCTGATTGTCCTGGCGATTCATCTCATCCCCGCATGAGCCCGCAAAATGGGCAAACCGGCACGCATGTCCATTATTGCTTATTTTTTACACAAACCCCTTGACCGTTACGGTCGTACCATATAGCGTATTTTTTGTTATTTCCGATATAACCATATCGTGGCGGCAGTTCATGGACTACATATCCGAAATAATTAAAGGCAAATTGGACGGCATGTCCAAGCTTGAGAAAAGAATCGCCACCTATATCCTTAATTCAAATGATGTCTTTTTGATCGAATCATCCAATACCCTTGCCGAACGGGCCGGGGTCAGCCCGATGACGGTCACCCGTTTCTTCCGGAAACTTGG
>JASLCK010000160.1 GCA_030151865.1 Rhodospirillaceae bacterium
GTGCCATTCCTGTAGAATCGCACGATCCACCGTCCTTGTGAATCTTACGTTTGTGTCAATGCACTAGGTTGGAGATCATGTGTTTTTTCGATGCATTAACGGATGTTATTTCGCATGCGTCTATGCATAGTTACACAAGAGGAAAAAATACGAATGCATTTATTGACAACTTGCGCAGGAATGAATTCATCAAAAAAGTCGACACCCTTTCAAGGGCGTACTCAAGCTTCATTCAAATGGTTAAGGCGGATTTTCCACGCATATCGCTTAACGAAACCGACAAATGTGCGATAAATGACTATAAATTATATTATGCCGACGAGACATAGCCTGCTTGGAGCATTTTAGACTCTGATCGAATCGCTGAGAATTCCCTTGAGCGCCAATTCTGATTTAAGATACGGGCTGGTGAAGGAGGCCAGCCCTGATGACGGCTCCCCTTTTAAATGATCTGAGAAAGCCCCTGATTTCTGCCGTTGACGGCGGACAATCCTGCCGGCCTGCGGAGTTGCGGTAACACTGCACCCAATTTGAAGGTCCGCTTTACCGCACCCATCCGCAAAACCCGTCCTTCCGCTTCCGGCCCACCCCGGCCATATCGGACCCAAATTGGTCGTTCGAGATAACCGCCGCCGAGCCTGAATCTGCCGCTCGATCATCTGGCTGGTTGGGTTGAGACCCTTAAGTCCGCTCGGCGTTATAATGCGTACGCGATCCGTAAGTGGTGCTGTCGTAGATATTCCTTTTGCGTAATACACCACTCGCGGTACATTCGGCGTTGCTCTCGACAGGAGTGAGCCGCCCGCGTGGCGCAGCCCTCAACGGCACTGTCAGGATGACCGATGCACCATGCCCATTCCGAGGCCGTGGGAAGCGTTAGCGGGCGACGTTTCGATCATGGCCGATGGAGATGGTCATGAAGAAGCATTTTGCTACCCTTAACGGAATTAAGCGCGCCGCAGTCAAGCTGAAGCGCCGTACTGGCTTGAAGCACAACGAAGCGCTCAATCAGATCGCGCGTGAGGCTGGCTTTACGGACTATCACGCTGCGACAGTTGCCTATGCTGCGGTACCCAAGGTGCCCGGCTACGCCATTACGATCTACGAATTCTGGTCTGACCGAGCAGCGGGTACGCGCGGCAACGAGTCGCAAACTTTCATGCTGCCGAAGCCGCTTAACGACCTCGTGAAGTCGCGTCATCTGTCGGGCTATCTTGGTGGAACCCGAATCTCGGAACTCGGCCTGATCGGCTATGGCCATTCACACAGTCAGGCCCAGGCACGCGCTGAGATCTGCCGGATGGCGCGGACGCTTCAGTTCATGGCGGCGACAGGACTCAAGCCTTCGCGCGGTGGACGCTGCTACCCCAAGAGCGACTACAATTATCGGCCACCCGGTGCCGACCATGATCAAGGGTGGTACGATCCCGCGACGCGCAGCTTTCTCTTGACCGAAGAGCCCTATCCAGGCCGACTCCAGCGGAGTGTTGAAGGGCGTAAGGTCTGGGCCGCCAGGCATGGCTGGGAGACCGTACAGTCGCACTGGGGTAGCATATATGGTCACGGAACAGAGTTGTACCTGACCGCTAAGACAGGCGGCATCAATCTGGCGGGGTTGGTCCGCCGCCTCGCCGAGCTTCCCGCACCGTTCAGCGAGCATGACTGGCCTGGGGAAGGCGAGGAGCAAACGAAGAAACTCTTACCGCCGGTCGAAGTTATCGAGATGCCGCCCGAACTTGCCTCGGCGCTGAAGCATCAGCGGGACCTAGACATAGCGGAGGCCGGGCCGCAGGCGCCGGAGCTCAGCGGCGTGTATCGCGGTGTGGATGTGATGAGCCGGTGGGACATCGGCCATGAGTTGAGGACGATACGAAAGATCGTCGATGTTATGCCCGACTATGTGCGGGAACGGCTTGCCTCGATCTGGTGCGACTCGAAAGCGCGGGCGGACTATTGCGTGAAGGTTGCGCGGGGGCGCTGGTTCGACGGGATTGAATATGAAATCCGTGACGCGGTTCGCATCGCGACGAGCGGGTTCAACGGCCTCTTGGTCGAGGGCGATCAGCACGGGAAGCACTTCGATCCCGAATGGGAGGATGACGACTACGACTATGCCGAAGAGCCGTCCGGGGAGCCGGTCGAAGTCGATGACGAGGATCTGTAGGGCCGACCAACGGGCGCGAGGCGAGCAGCTTCGCTCCCCCGGTAGGATGAGGTAGGGATGACGGAAGGGGGTGTTCAGCCTGGAGGTCGACGAGGCGTGAACCTAGCGGCACCGCGTCGCCTCGGTGAAGTCCCGACAGTCCAAATCACATAGCAAATTCGCTATCATTTATCATCCGCCCTTTCGGTCATCGGCCTATACCCGCCGCAGCGGCACCACGTCGGCGCTTTCCTCCCGACCATCTATGGCGGCGGAGATCCGTGCGGACACCCGGTCGGCGGCAGCCACCAAGGCCGTATCCACATGATGGATATACCGTCCGGTGACGCTGGCGGCGGAATGCCCCAGTAGCGCGGCGATGGTGATTTCGGTCAAGCCCAGATCGGCGGCGGTGCTGGCAAAGCCATGCCGCAAACCGTGGGGCGTGAGGCCGTCCAGCCCTTCGGCCTCCCCGGCCTGGGAAGCGCGGGCGATGAGGCGCGGCCATACTTTCGGGAGACCGGAAAACGGCTTGCCCGCCAGACGGCTTGGGAGCACGAAAATCCCGGAACGCGGCAATGCGGCGAGGATGGCGGCGGCGGCGGCTCCAAGGGGGCGCACGCTCTTGCCGGTCTTGCTATCCGACAGGCGCAGGCAGCGGCCCGCAAGGTCCACGTCATCCCAGCGCAAGGACTCGATCTCCCCCCTGCGGCAGCCGGTGAGGGCCAGCAGCCGGACGGCGGTTACCGCCTGCCACGGCTCAGCCTCGGCCTCGGCGGTGGCCAAGGCCTTGCCCAAGGCGCGGTACTGGTCCGGGGACAAGCGGATTTCGCGCCGCTCATCGGCGGGCCGCTTGACGCCTCGGGCGGGGTTGGCGGCAATGATGCCCTCGGATACGGCGAAGGACAGGATGCCGCCTAGCAGCCCCACCGTGCGGGCGGCGGTGCCCTTGCCGCCTTCGACGATGGCGCGGCCATGCTTGCCGGTCTTGATATCGGCGGCGGTCTTGCCGCCGGTCACGTCCCGCAAAAAGCGGTTGATGTCGGGGGGCGTGAGGTCGCGGACCTTGCGATTTCCCAGCAGGGGAAGAATATGGCGCTCGATCCGCCCCCGGTCGGTCGCCAGGGTCGAAGCTTTCTTCGGCAAGCCGCGCTTGCCCAGGATTAAGCCGTCTTCGGTGGCGGACAGATAGACTTCGCAAAGCTGCTTCATCGTCATCGCCTTGCGTTCCTCTGCCTTGGCTTCGGCGGGGTCGCCTCCCTTGGCTACCTCCCCCAGCTTCTCTTTTGCCAGCTTGCGGGCTTGGTCGGGGGTTAGCGCCCCCAGCTTGCCCAAGGTGATGCGTCGGCTCAATCCGGCGGCATTGCGGTACTGAAGCATGAACGACTTCGTGCCGCCCGGCTTCACCCGCAATCCGAAGCCCGGCAAATCATCGTCCCAAACGTAAATGTCCTTCGCGGAATCGGTCTCGATGGTGGCGATATTGCGGATGGTCAGCTTCATGGACGGCGATCCGGGTAAGCAGGAGGTAAGCACGGGTAAGCAAAAACGGGAAATTTCCCGACTTTTCCCTTGCCTTCACCATAGCGATGAAATCGGCTTATTTCCAGATGTTAGTAATCTTTAGAAAGCTCGGGTAAGCTTCAGAAAACCTACCTCCTCTGCCCTCCGAAGGCAGAGGTCATGAGTTCGAATCTCGTCGGGTGCACCAATCTCCTTTCCGCAAAAATGATAACGGCGACCTGACTGGCAGGTCGAGATCCGATGTCGAGGCTTGGCTGTCCGATCGCATATCTTTGGCAGCAAGAAAGCCGCCAAGGATTGGGTCAAGGTCATTGAAGCCAAAATGATCTGTGGCGTATGTGGAGCGGACAAAGGTCGAAGGGGTCCTGCTCAACCAAAGAGAGATGCCGCTTGCTCGCTAACCCGTCTTGGCGATACGACAGCCATGTGCTGGTGCGTGCGGTCCTGGGCAGGATGAGTCGCTGCATATATTCCCATCACGGCCAATTTCGATAATCCCTGGGAGACTGTGCTCAGCCTCTGAATCGGATCAGTCTGGGGGGGCAGGTCAATAGCCTTAACTTTTCTTCAGCCGATGAGTTGCCAGCAGCAACAAATTTAGAATGCAGCCAAAATTAACCCTGGGAAACCCCGGATTCCGCTCCGCTGAGTCGTGAGGTGAAAGCTGGGTAATGGGAGTTTTTTTGGTGCAGAAAATCTACTAAAAATTGTATTGTCTCTCTGCGGCGCCGATCCTGGAGCCGAGAAGATTTCTGGCGCGGAATTCAGACAATGCATGGACATGCCCCCTTGTCTCGTAAGGCGATGACCGAAACGCAAACGCGTGAGGCGTTCCAGGCCGGAAACGGTCCGTTATCGGAAATCGCGGCTCGACTGAACGCTGCGCCACGGGTTCAGGCATTGCGAGAAAATGGGGGTGGTCTAAACGGGGCGGCCGTACAACGTCTGCAGATGACCTTGCCTCATCCAACCAAGGCCAGGGAAAATTGGGACGTCGATACTGCCGGGCAGGGTCGCGAATATTTAGCAGGTTGGATCGATGAATCAGCCAAGTCCAATCAAGAGGGCTTGCGAATTCTGATCGAGAAGCTTGAAGCTATTGATAGTCCCTCGGATTTTGAAAGTGACATGCTTCAACGGGCGATATCACGTCGGGTCGAACCGGTGATTGGTTTGCCTGGCGTTTCCTATTTGGGACCCAGCCGTCCGCAAAGTGATCAGGTGACGCTGACCGATGATCCGGTAACCGATCTTGAAAAGTTCCATAAAGATTTGCCAAAGCCAATCCATCGCGGCGAGAGCGAAGTGGAGATGGCCGAATGTCCAGGCCGCGGCGTGATTCCGTGCATGCGGCTTTACATGGTGGTGCCCAAGCCAGAAAAACTGGACCGAAAAAGTAATGATCCGGTTGGGAAAGCCCAGTCCGATTTCAAAGATGTGCAGCAGGGTGAGGATGGCCAGATCGTTATTTCCAGCGGATATAATCGGAACACCGGGGATGACAAGTCGGTCTATATGAATGCGGGGCGGCCATTGCGGGCCCTGAAGTGGGCGGCCAAGTACAAGGCTGAACACGAAGCCAAGAAAACGCAGGGAATATTGCCGGTCATTCGCAGTTTTCTGGTGCCATTGGATAAATTTCAGGAATTGGCAGCGACTGCCGTTCACCAAGATGACAAGAAAAATCTAGAGGTTGCTTCAAAAGACCCGCTTCTGGAAAATTCCGACCAGCAGGCCGCTCCCAACCAGTACGGTTTTTCCCCCAATCATTTGACGATGATCCGTGAAATGGCTGTTCCTAACAGTCTGATTACTCATACTGAAGATAAGGATGAGTTGGAGCGCGTTGATACCGAGCTCAATAAAACGGTGCCAGAAGGTCTGAAGTTGAGTTCGGGCAAGATTCAAAACACCAAGGAATTACGCGAACGTTTGGGGGTTCCCGAAGCGTCGGAAAGCCTTCTCGGAGACTCTTTGTGGATTCAAGGCCAGGAATTCGCGGGCCATCGAGGAGAGGGGGCTAAGGCCAAGACTTTAAACAAGCATTATGCAACATGGTTGCAATACGAGGCGAGAAAGACAAATCCGCAAGCGCCTGACAGTCCATTGCTTAATGATGAAGCAGCAAAGATCCCCTATGCGGGGCGTCTGGCAGTCCTCAAAAAGTTTCTCATAGAGCAGAATGTGAGTCTGGATGGGCCTCAGGTGGCGATATTCATGAACAAGGTGGTCGCGCCTTATGCTTCATTGGGGGAGGCGACTTTCATGTTGGGAGAAGATTATGGACGCCTGGGAAGCGATACCAGTCTGATTGGTGCGACTGGCGGCGGCAACGATTTTCACAAGCAGCGTCGGAACGACAGAGCGCGCCGCATTGCCGAACTGGGGACCGGCGAAGCTATCGATGCCGCGATTCTCGATCCGACCGTCCCGCCTGCGGCTATTATTGACTTGTTGATCCACAGTCACCCCGAATTGGCTCGCTCTTTCGCCGAGACATCCAATCCAACAGAAAAATACCGTTTCTATGATCATGCTCAGTTGGTCTTGGAAAAGTATCTGCGCATCGTGCGTCTGGCTGGCAATACCGCCGACAAACGGGTGTTGCCGGTTTCAGCGATCGTAAAGATGATTTTGTTCCACGACATGCATAAGCGCACCTCGCGGTGGCAATATGGCAAGCCGGTCGATGGCGTGGCCAGGGAAGGTCGGATTGACGACAAGGACGCCGAGCATGTTTTGCCGCCTGGTGACATGCTCCGTTACAGCGCCTTGTGGGGCGAGGGGGCACAAAATCAGACGGCCGCCCGCCGGACCCGGCGTATGGTGGACGCTGATCCGATCGGTGAGTTCTTCAAGGGCAAGGACAATTCGGACGAATTGCACAAAGCCTTCTTATCCATTGTCGATCTGGCCGCCGATTGTGGTGTGCCCTTGGTCCAATGCCCGCAATTCTTCAAGGAATTGCACCAATTTTACCAAGCTGACTTCAGTTCCTATACCTCG
>JASLCK010000163.1 GCA_030151865.1 Rhodospirillaceae bacterium
AAATCCACCGGTTTCGATGTCAAGATCATCCGCAAGATCGTTGGTCTGCGTAAGGTCGAGGAACATACCCGCAAGGAGCAGGAAGAACTGCTCGATCTTTATAAGATGGCGCTGGGTATGGAATAATCCGGTCCAACCGGATCATCCTGTTTTCAGAAAAAAAGCCCTGTGGACGTTGGTCCGCAGGGCTTTTTTCGTAAGTTCAGTCCCGCTGAATATCCGACAGGAAGCCTTCCACCTGACGGCGCAAGGTGTCGGCATTGTCTTGCAGTTCGGTCGCCGCCTGATGCACCAGGGTGGCGTTGCGCCCGGTCTGGTGCGCCGATTCCGAGACGCTGGAAATATTGCTGCTGACCTCGTTGGTGCCGTTGGCGGCTTGCGCTACGTTGCGGGCGATTTCCTCGGTCGCGGCCCCCTGTTCCTCGACCGCCGAGGCGATGGACGAACTGATGCTGTCCAGATCGGCGATAATGCGGGTAATGCCACGGATGGCATCCACCGCCAGATGGGTTTCTTCCTGCACCGCAGTGACCTGCTGGCCGATATCTTCGGTCGCCTTGGCGGTTTGATTGGCCAGGTTCTTGACTTCCCCCGCCACCACGGCGAAGCCCTTGCCGGATTCACCGGCGCGGGCGGCTTCGATGGTGGCGTTCAGCGCCAATAAATTGGTCTGGCTGGCAATATCGGTGATGAACCCGATAACCTCGCCAATGCGGGCGGCGGCGCGATTAAGCGCTTCGACCCGCTGACTGGTCTGTTCGACCTGGGCTACGGCATTGTTGGCGATCTCGGTCGATCCCACCACTTGGCGCCCGATTTCCTTGACGGACGCGGCCAGTTGATCGGCGGCCACCGCAACCGTCTGGACATTGTTGGTCGCCGCTTCCGATGCCGCTGCCACCGCATCGCTGCGTTTGCTGGTGGTTGTCGCCCCTTCCGACATGGATTGGGCGGCCTCCAGCAAGTGGCGACAGGACGTGGTGACCGATTGCAGCATGCTGGCGACATCCTGCTGGAAGCGCTTGGTCAGGTCTTCCAGCCGCTTCTGCCGGGCCAGCTTGCGGTGTTGTTCGGCCTGAACCTCGGCGGCGATGCGGGTGCGTTCCAGGGCATTTTGGCGGAACACGTCCAAAGCGCGGTTCAGATCACCGATTTCGTCGCCGCGTTGGGTTCCCTCGACCGAAAATTCGGTGTCGCCCGATGCCAGCCGGGTCATGACCGCCGTGATCATCGACAGGGGCCGCGTCACCCCCTGGGCAATGCGGGCGCTGATCAGCCCGACCACCAGCAACAAGACGACGATGATACCGCCAAACGTTGCCATGCGATGCAGGAAGTAGTCGTCGATATCGTCCAGATAGATGCCGCTGCCGATCACCCAGCCCCAGGGGGCATAGACCTTGACATAGGACAGTTTGCGGACCGGATCTTCCTTGCCCGGCTTGGGCCAGGTATAGCTGATGAAGCCTTGGCCGGGATTGCGGCTGAGCGCGATCATTTCGCGGAAGATAAAGCGGCCCTGACTGTCCTTGACGTCCCAAACCGATGTGTCCACCAGTTTGGCGTTGGGGTGAACCAGCATCTTGCCGGTCTGATCGTTGACCCAGAAATATTCGCTTTGCTCGTAGCGAAGGCGACCCAGTGCCGCTGCCGCCGCTGCTTTGGCGTCGGCGTCGCTTATCTGGCCGGACTGCGCCTGTTCGCCGTAAAACGTCACCAGACTCTGGGCGGTTTCCACCAGATGCCGGGTTTTGATTTCACGGTCCGCCAGCAGATCGGTGCGGGTGTTGACCAGGGCCACTGCCCCCACGGCCATCATCCCAACCACTGCCAAGGCGACGATCAGATGCAGTTTGCCGGCCATCCTGACATTGCGGATGTCCATGCATACCCCCCTGTTTATTATATTTGTAATCACGCCTTTTGCGGCGCGAGGTTTCTTGTGACGTTTTTGTGAAGCCGTTCATTTTTTATACCACAGATCATCCTTTTGGCGAAGAGCAGCCTTCTGGCGTTTCCGGGATGATTTGGTGCGCGTAAGGCTGTATATGAGGCCAACGGCAAAGAGAGAGAGGGATCATGACGTATCTTGTCACTGGCGCGGCCGGCTTCATCGGCTCTTACACCTGTCGGCGTCTGCTGGCGCGTGGGGAACGGGTGATCGGTGTTGACGAGATCAACGATTATTACGACCCCAAGTTGAAAGAAGCCCGGCTGGCTACGCTGGAGAGTTTTCCCGGCTTTACCTTCTACCGTGTCGATATCTCCAACCGGCAGGCGATGGAGGAAATCGCGGCGCGCCATCAGGACGTGACCCGCATCATCCATCTGGCCGCCCAGGCCGGTGTGCGCTATTCGCTGATCAATCCCTACGCCTATACCCGCTCGAACGTCGAGGGGCATCTGGTGATGCTGGAAATGGCCCGCCATCTGCCCAAGTGCGAGCATATGGCTTACGCCAGTTCATCGTCGGTCTATGGGCTGAACACCAAGCTGCCGTTTTCGGTGGAAGATCGCGTCGATACGCCGATCTCGCTTTATGCCGCCACCAAGAAGGCCAACGAAATGATGAGCCATTGCTATGCTCATCTTTTCCAGATCCCGCTGACGGGCCTGCGCTTCTTTACGGTCTATGGACCCTGGGGCCGTCCCGATATGTCGGCTTTTCTGTTCACCGACGCCATTCTGGCGGGCCGTCCGATCCGGGTTTTCAATAACGGCGACATGCGCCGCGACTTCACCTTTATCGATGACATCATCAATGGCGTGGTGGCGGTGGCCGATAGCACCCCGGCGGCGGGTTCGCCCGCCAAGGTCTACAATATCGGCAATCATCGGTCGGAACCCCTGATGCGCTTCATCAACGTGGTCGAAGAGGCGTTGGGCAAAAAGGCCGAAATCATCCTGGAGCCGATGCAGCCCGGCGACGTCAAGGAAACCTATGCCGACATCGACGCCATCCGCAACGATCTGGGGTACGAGCCTAGCACCCCCATCGATGTCGGAGTGCCCAAATTCGTCGAATGGTTCCGCGGCTATTACGGCAGATAACCTGTTTGGGTATTTTTAAAGAATGAACCCCGCCGATGCGTCGGCGGGGTTTTCTTTTAGGCCCCAACGCGGGCGAACAGATGCCCGTCCATCAAGGCGGGGATCGACAAGGTGATGGTGTCGCGGCTGGTCCCTTCCTTTTCCAGGTGGACATGGGCGGGAACGCTATCGGTCCTGATCCGCGAAACTGTCCAGACCGGCGCGCAATAGGTGCCGATCTTGACGAAGCGATCTCCGATGGCGACAGACGGCTTTGAGAAAAACGGCATGGTTTTTTCTCCATCGATGATTGCATCAGAAGGGCGGGGTGTCGCCGTCCTTCATTCTGGCAGATAGGGTGAGGGCAGGGGGATTTCCAGGGGCAAAGGCGCCGCTTGCGCGCGCGGTTGTGGTTGCCAGTCCGAGGATGGTCTGCAAAACTGAATTCAAACACGAATTGGTGCGGCACGTATCGCACCAAAGTGGGAGAGGCGGTTCGTCGATGTCGAAACGGAAAGGCCCGTTATTGTGGCTTGCCGTCACGCTTGCCCTGGGTCTGGGGGCGATGGCGGCGACGGCTTTTGTGTTGTTTCCGGCCAATTTTGCCCCCGAAGCCCGCAAAGACCTGATCAGTCTGGTCTTGTCCCTGCTGGGCTGGGGGGCGGCCATGGGCGTGGCGGTCTGGAAGCTGCTTGATCTGCAAATGATCCGCCCTTTGCGCAAATTGTCGGTGGATTTGCGGGCTATCGCCCATGGCGACGCCAAGGCGGGGATCGATGTCACCCGCTATGCCGGTCTGCCGTTTTTGCCCGAAGCCCTGAACGAAACCGCCGCCAAGTTGGGCGCCGCGCGGCGCCAGATTAGCGACGCCGTGGCCGAGGCCACCGCCAGCGTTGAGCATGAAAAAGGCCGTCTGGCCGCCATCTTGAACGACTTGCATGAAGGGGTGGTGGTCTGCAATATGAAGCATCAGGTGGTGCTTTATAACCAGATTGCCCTGGGTCTTTTGCATGTCACCGGGGAAATGGGGCTGGGGCGCAGCCTGTTTGGTTTGGTCAGCAAGGAACCGGTCCTGCATATCCTGGATGTTTTGCTGCACCGCCCGGAAAGCAGTTTGGACAATGCCCCCTTTATCGCGGGCAGCACCGATGGACGGTCTTTGTTGCAGGGCCGGATGAGTCTGGTGCGGGCGCAGCAGGAAATCACCGGCTATGTCATCACCTTTAACGATGTGACCGATCAGGTAGCGGCGCTGGCCCGACGCGATGCCGTCCTGCGCGAGGTGATTGACAGTCTGCATGGTCCGGTGGCTCGCCTGAACGATCCCGCCCAGGATCCGGCTGAAGCCGCTGCCGCCATTTCCGCTGCCCTGGACAAAGCGGCTAAAAGCTATCGCTCGCTGGTGGCGGGCTGGTGGCCGATGACCGATATTCATTCCGCCGACCTGTTCGATTTCACCATCCGGCGGCTGGAAAATTCCGGTCTGCACCTGACCATGACCGGCCTGCCGATCTGGTTGCATGGCGACAGCCATTCGCTGGTTTTGGCGCTGGACGCGTTGGTGCGGGCGATTGCCAAAAGCACAGGGGCTGCCGATTTTGATCTGGCGGCGGAAAATCAGGACGGGCACGGCTGGATTTTGGTCAGTTGGGAAGGCGATCGGGTTGATGACGCCAGCCTGATCGACTGGCAATTGACCAAGGTTTCCGGCGCATTGGGCGGTATGACGGTGCGCGACGTGATGATGCACCACACCCGCGAAGACCTGATCGAGGAAGCGGTGGATGGTCGCGTGACCCTACGCATCGCCCTGTCCCTGGGGCGGGAAGGGCAGGATCGGGTCGATGCTGTCGAAAAGCTGCCGCCGCGCCCGGAATTCTTTGATTTTAACCTGTTGGCGCAATCCTCCGCCGGGGATTTGGGCAGCGTGCGGCTGCGCGATCTGACGTTCGTGGTGTTCGATACCGAAACCACCGGCTTGCGTCCGGCCCAGGGCGACCAGATCGTCTCCATCGCCGGGGTGCGGATCGTCAATGGCCGTATCCTGACCGGCGAAAGCTTTAATCGCATCGTTCATCCAGGCCGTCCGATTCCCCCGGAATCCATCAAGTTTCACGGCATCACCGACGAGATGGTGGAAAACAAGCCGCCGCTGGCGGTGGTGCTGCCGCAGTTCAAGGCTTATGCCGCCGACGATGTGCTGGTGGCCCATAACGCTGCGTTCGACCTGAAATTTATCCGCATGCGCGAGCGGGAATGTGGGGTGGCGTTCAACAATCCCGTTCTCGACACCATGCTGCTGTCGTCCTATGTGGACGGCACGCCGGAAAATCAATCCCTGGACGCCATCGCCGAACGCTATGGCATCACTGTGACCGATCGCCATACGGCGCTGGGGGATTCGCTGGTGACGGCGGCAGTGTTGCTGCGTTTAATCGAAGGTTTAGAAGCAAAGGGGATACACACCCTGGATGATGCAATGACAACACTCGATATGACGATGGAGTTGCACAACCGAGGGCAGGCCTTTATGTAAACAAGTTAACGCCTTGTTTTCATTATCTTGATGCTTTCTTATTCTGACGTTTGTTTGCTTTTTCCTGTCGTTGATTTGTCCCGAAAACTGGTGCATCCCTTTGTGTGGAGATCGTTCTCGTCGTGGGGATCAGATCGCAGGGGATCGGTGACAATGTCTTATATGGAGTGGGATGGTTCGATCCGCATTGGCCATGATTTGGTCGATGATGATCACAGGACTTTGATGGCCTGTGTCAATGAAGTGCATGATTGCGCTGCCGACGACCAACAAACCATCCGCCATGTGTTGTCCATTTTGGAAGATTACACACGCGAACATTTCGACCGCGAAGAAGATCTGATGGAGTCCAAGCGTTATCCCGACTTGGCCAGCCATCGCAAGGAACACGCCATCCTGGTGCGTCTGTTCCACCAGCATCGCGACGAATATCTGGCCGGAACCAAGGATCGCGAGTCCTTGCTGAAGTTCCTAAAGATGTGGTTGATCGGCCATATCAAGGGCTGTGATTCCAAATTTGCCCTGCATCTGAAGCATCTGGCCCGTCAGGCCGGGGAAAGCGGTGATCAGTACGGACCGATTGCATCAGGCTCGGGGGCGGTCAGCCGTTCCGGCGTGGATTGGAGCCGCATGGTCATCGGCATCATCGACGATACACCCGATCAACACCGCATCATCAAGGCCATGCTGCGCGGTTTTGGCGGCGGTCAGGCGCACGAATATACCAGCGGGTCAATGTTTTTGAAGGACGCGGCCAATGCGACGCGAGAGTACGATCTGCTTCTGATCGACGATCAGATGGAGGGGCTTGGCGGCGTCGAAACCATTCGCGGCGTGCGTAGCACCGAAGCTTTGGCGAGTCATAAGGCCGTCGCCATTCTGATGGTCAGCGACGGCAACATGAACACCATCCGCCAGGGGTTGGAAAGCGGGTTTCATGGCGTGGTCGCCAAACCGTTTTCGGCCAATGCCATCCGCCAGCAGGCGGAGCGCTTTCTGATGCAGCCTTTGCCGTGGCAGAAAGAGGGGAAGCTGTGGCGGCCGCTTCACCCCAAAAAGTAGGTTCTTAAACCTATTCTCAGCCTAATATGCTTTTCAATGGCTTGAACCATTAAGGGTTTCCGTGGGACTTTGTCCCACCGGGATAATTGACACTATCCTGGTTACGTGACAGAACTGATCCGTTCAGTTTTCCTGCGGTACTCTTCTCTGGCGTCGCATACTGACCGTTCGCCAGCATTTCCTTGCCGCCGGGCATCCACTGCACACATGCACTAACACACGAAACTCCTGCCACATGGGAACTTCGATGACCAGCCGTCTTTCCGTTTCGCTTCTGGGGTCTGTTGCTCTGTTCGGTTTTGTGTTGACGTCGTCTCTTCCGGCCCTGGCGCAGCAGGCTGCTCCGCCGCCTCCGCCGGTGACCGTCAGCCCGCCCTTGAAGAAGCAGGTCACCGAATATGTGGAATTCACCGGCCAGTTTGCCCCGGTCGAATTCGTCGAAGTGCGGGCCCGGGTGTCGGGTGCCCTGACCGAAGTGCATTTTACCGACGGCCAGATCGTCAAAAAGGGTGATCTGCTGTTCGTGATCGATCCGCGCCCTTACGAGATTGCCCTGTCGCGGGCGCGGGCCCAGTTGGAGCAGGCCAATGCCTCGGTCGATCTGGCCAACCGCCAGTTACAACGGGCGGGTGAACTGCGGCAAAAGGACTTTGTGGCGCAAAGCACCTATGACGAGCGCGTCCAGCAAATGCGCGTCGCCCAGGCCAATGTGGAGGCTGGGAAGGCCGCGGTCCGCGATGCCGAGCTTAATCTGGAATTTTCCCATGTCGTCGCCCCGGTATCTGGCCGCATCAGCGCCAAGGGCGTTAGTGTCGGCAACCTGATTTCGGCGGGTGCCGGCAATGGCGCCAGCCCGACGTTGCTGACCACCATCGTTTCGCTCGATCCGGTCTATTTTAACTTTGATATGAGCGAAACTGAATATCTGGCCTATCAGCGCGCCACCGTTTCCGGCAAGGTCGAGGATGCCCGCGACAACAAGCTGGCGGTGCAGGTGCGCCTGATGGATGAAAGCAACTGGAGCCATCAAGGCCGTCTCGACTTTCTGGACAACCAGATCAACAAAAGCACCGGCACCATTCGCGCCCGCGCGGTCTTGAACAATCCCGATATGTTCATCACCCCCGGTCAGTTCGGGCGCATCCGCATGCCCAATTCGCCGCAGCAAGAGGCGTTGCTGGTTCCCGACGCCGCCGTGGTGACCGACCAGTCCCGCAAGATTCTGATGACGGTGGCCGAAGATGGCACCGTTGCGCCCAAGCCGGTGGTCCTGGGACCGCTGGTGGACGGCCTGCGCGTGGTGCGCAGCGGTCTTGCCGAGACCGATAAGGTGATCATCAACGGTCTGTTGCGCGCCCGGCCCGGAGCCAAGGTGACGCCGCAAGATGGCAAGATCGCCCCCGACGCTCCCGCCAAGGCTAATTGAGGAAGGGCAAGACATGCGTATCTCGCACTTCTTCATCAACCGTCCGATCTTCGCGACGGTGGTTTCGGTCTTCATCACGCTGATCGGGGCGATCTCCTATTTCACTTTGCCGGTGGCGCAATATCCCGAAATCGCGCCGCCCACCATCATCGTCAGCGCCAGTTATCCCGGCGCATCGGCCAAGGTGGTGGCCGACACCGTTGCCACACCGCTGGAACAGCAGATCAACGGCGTGGAAAACATGCTGTATATGTCCAGTCAGGCCACCGGCGACGGCAATCTGCGTCTGACCATTACCTTCAACCTGGGCACCAATCTGGATACCGCCCAGGTGTTGGTGCAAAACCGCATCGCCATCGCCACCCCGCGCCTGCCGCAGGATGTGCAGCGTATCGGCGTGACCGTCGCCAAGAATTCGCCGGACATGCTGATGGTCATTCACATGTTCTCGCCGGACAATTCGCGCGATCAGCTTTATCTCAGCAACTATGCCGCCTTGCAGGTCAAGGATGTGCTGGCGCGTCTGGACGGCGTCGGCGATGTCCGTGTCTTTGGTGCGCGCGATTATTCCATGCGCATCTGGCTGGACCCGGAAAAGGTCGCCGCCCGCAACATGACGGCGGGCGAGGTGATCAAAGCCCTGCAAAGCCAGAATGCGCAGGTCGCCGCCGGTGTGCTGGGCCAGCCGCCGATCGACAATCCCACCGCGTTCCAGTTCACCATCGAAACCCAGGGCCGTCTGACCAATCCCGAGGATTTTGCCGACATCGTCGTCAAGACCGACAAGGATGGCCGGGTGACGCGGGTGCGCGATATCGGGCGCGTGGAATTGGGGGCGTTGGACTACAGCGCTAACGGCTATCTTGACCGCCAGGGTGCGGTGCCCATGGCGATCTTTCAGCGTCCGGGCTCCAACGCCTTGGAAACCGCTACCCGTCTGTTGAAGACCATGGACGAACTGTCCAAGTCCTTCCCCAGCGGGGTCAAATATACCGTCGTCTATAACCCCACCCAGTTTATCTCCCAGTCGGTCGATGAAGTGGTCAAGACCATCTATGAAGCGATCTTGCTGGTGGTCGTGGTGGTGATCTTGTTCCTGCAAACTTGGCGGGCGTCGGTGGTTCCCATCGTTGCCATCCCGATTTCGCTGGTGGGTACCTTTACCATTCTGTCGGCCATGGGCTATTCGCTGAACAACCTGTCGCTGTTCGGTTTGGTCCTGGCGGTGGGGATCGTGGTGGACGACGCCATCGTCGTGGTGGAAAACGTCGAACGCAATTTGCGGGCGGGCATGTCGCCCAAGGATGCCGCCCACGAAACCATGAACGAAGTCGGCGGCGCGCTGATCGCTATTGCCCTGGTGCTGTCGGCGGTGTTCATCCCCGCCGCCTTCATCCCCGGCATTTCCGGTCAGTTCTTCCGTCAGTTCGCGGTGACCATCGCCGCTTCAACGGTGATTTCGCTGATCGTTTCGCTGACCTTGTCTCCGGCCCTGTGCGCCTTGCTGTTCAAGCCGCATAAGGAGCATGACGAGGATGCCGCCAGCCCCCTGATGCGCCCCGTGGTGATTTTCTTCCAGCGCTTCAACCGGCTGTTCGACTGGCTGTCCAACGGCTATGGGGCGCTTACCCGCCGTCTGGCCCGCGCCGCCCTGGTAATGCTGATGGTCTATGCCGGCTTGATTGCCATTACCGGGCTGCAGTTTTTCCAGGCCCCCAAGGGCTTCATCCCCGATCAGGACCAGGGCTATCTGATCACCATCGTGCAGTTGCCGCCGGGCGCATCCCTGGCCCGCACCGACGAGGTGGTGCGTCGCGCCGTCAATATCATGCTCGACACCCCTGGCGTTGCCCACACGGTGACCTTCGCGGGGTTCGATGCTGCCACCTTTACCAATGCGCCCAATTCGGGGGCCATTTTCGTGCCCTTGGCTCCGTTCGAGGAACGGGCCCAGCGTGGTCAGTCGGCCCAGCAGGTGATGGGGCTGTTGAATATGCGTTTGGCCGCCATTCAGGATGCCTCGATGATCGTCATCCAGCCGCCGCCGGTGCGCGGTATCGGCTCGGCGGGCGGTTTCAAGATGATGTTGGAAGATAAGCGTGGCCGTGGCCTGAAGGCGTTGGAAGACGCCACCCAGGATATGGTCGTTGCTGCCAACAAGACACCGGGCCTGTCGCGGGTGTTCAGCCTTTACAACACCCGGACGCCTAACGTTTACGCCGATATCGACAAGGTGCGCGCCCAGATGCTGGGGGTGTCGTCCGATCTGGTGTCGGAAACCTTGCAGGTCTATCTGGGCTCGTCCTTCGTCAACGAGTTCAATTTCCTGGGCCGCACCTTCCGCGTCACGGCGCAGGCCGATTGGCCGTACCGCGAGGATATACGTGATATCGCCAACCTGAAGACCCGCAACAGTTCGGGCCAGATGGTGCCGATCGGGGCTGTGTCCAGTTTCCGTTACGAAACCAATGCTTACCGCGTGCCGCGCTATAACCTCTATCCGGCGGCGGAAATCCAGGGCACGACCCTGCCGGGCTATTCGTCGGGTTATGCCTTGCAGCAGATGCAGGCCTTGGCCGATCAGATCCTGCCCGACGGGTTCGGCTTCGAATGGAC
>JASLCK010000199.1 GCA_030151865.1 Rhodospirillaceae bacterium
TTGATCCCCATGTGTTGGAAGGGGCGATCTAAGATCAACGACGGTCGATGATCGGGGCGGGGGGAAGGCCCTGTGCGCTGTCTGGGTTTGCGCTGACGGTGTCTTCCTCGTAAGCTGCTGATCATCGTCTGCTGTTGTTCCGGGGGTTGATTTTTTCTGATGCGCGCATGGCAAGGTCTGGCTGGTCGAGCCACGCCGGGGCGGCTGATTGTCGCCGCCGGTTTGGCCTGTTGCGCCCTGGCGGCGCTGTGGTGGCTGTGGCCGGGCGATGATCGGGTTGCGGTCCCGGTCGCGGGCGCCGAAAACATCATCGCGCGCGGGCGGATCGAACCCTTCAGCCGGGTTCTGGCGGTGCATGGCGTCGCCGATGGCGCGGTCATCCGCAAATTGCTGGTGGATCAGGGTGATCGCGTCAGCGCCGGGCAGATATTGGCGGTGCTGGAACTGCACGATACCCGTCAGGCCGAAATGGATCTGGCGGAACGCAATCTGCGTTTGGCGGAACTGGCCCGCGAGCAGGTGCGCGCCGGGGCCAAGCAGTCGGAAGTGGCGGCGCAGCGCAATGTGATGTCGGCCAAGGAAGCCCAGTTGGTGCGCCTGCGTGCCGAATGGAAGCGCCGCCAGGATTTGTACGCCCATGAATTCGCCTCGCGCCAGTCACTGGACGCCTTGCAGGCCGATCTGTCCCAGACCGAGAACGAGGTGGCCCAGGCAGGTCACACCTTAAAGGCCCTGACCGAAACCCGTGGCATCGATGATGCCGTCGCCGCCGCCAAGGTCGAGGTGGAACGCGCCAATCTGGACCGCGCCCGCGCCGAACTGGAACGGACCCTGATCCGCGCTCCGCAGGCGGGGGAAATCCTGTCGATCCAGGCCCGCGCCGGGGAAGCGATCGGCACCGACGGCCTGTTGCGCATGGCGGCGATGGATCAGATCGACGTGGTTGCCGAGGTGGACGAAGCCTTGGTCCCCAAGGTCAAACTGGGGATGACGGCGGTGATCGAAGCGCCCTTGCTGGATCATTCGGTGTCCGGCCATGTGACCCGCATTTCCGCCGAGGTGTTTCGCCAGAAGCGCCCGTCCTCCGACGTGCTGATCGGCCGCGATGCCCGGATTGTCGAAGTCGAGGTAACTCCCGACCAGCCCTTGCCCCAGGTGTTGGGGGCCGAAGTGCTGGTGCGGCTGTCGCCTGCGTCGGGCGGAACGGTGGCAACCCGATGAGCGTTTCCCGATGATCGGGATTGCCGCCCGTCTGGCCTATCGGCAACTGACCCACCGGGGCCCGAAACTGATCGGCGCTTTGATGGGTGTGTGTGTCGCCATCATCTTGATGTTCACCCAGGTGGGCTTTCGCAATGCGCTTTACGACAGCGCGGTCGGTATCCCCCGCGCCCTGGATGCCGATATCTTCATTGCCGGTCCGACCTTTCATTCCTGGGCGGATTCGCCGCCCTGGATGGCCCGCAGTCTGTTGTATGAAGCCGAAGCCGTGCCCGGCGTGCGCTCGGTGACATCGTTTTATTCCTCGGCCATTCAGGTGGCCAGCCCGGTGGACGGCCATAGCCTGAGTTCCTTCCTGCTGGCCTTTCCGGTGACCCAGCCGGTGTTCCTGCGGGCCGATATCAATGCCCGATTGCAACAGATCGGGGTGTCGGATCAGGCCATCATGGATCGCCGTTCCCGCGATGATTTTGAAGACATCCGCACCGCGTTCGACCGTCAGGGCATCACCCGCATTACCGTACTGGGGGCGTCGGAATCCCTGCAAAAGACCATCGATATCGTTGGGTTGTTTGGGATCGGGCCGTCTTTCACCATCGACGGTACGGTAATCACGTCGGACCTCAATTATTACCGTCTGACCGGCAATCCGTTAGACCGGGTAGCGCTGGGAATTGTGCGGGTGGCCCCTGGCTTTGACGCCGACACGGTGCGCGACGCCATCACCGCCCGTCTGGGCAGCCGGGCGCGGGTCTTTACCAAAGCGGCCTTTCTGGACAACGAAGTCAGCTATTACGCCAACGAAACGCCCATCGGCTATATCTTCCGCATGGGGCTGATCGTCGGCACGGTGGTGGGCATCGTCTTCATTTCCCAGGCTCTACACGGCATCGTCAGCGACAATATCCGCGAATACGCCACCTTGCGGGCCATGGGCTATCCGCAGCGGTTTTTCGTCATGCTGGTGGCGTCGATCGCATTGGTGATTTCGGCGGTTTCCTACCTGCCGTCGGCCCTGGTGTCGTGGGGGATTTACCGGCTTGCCGCCAGCGCCACCTTGCTGCCCTTGCAGATGAAGCTGGGCGATATGCTGTCGATCCTGGGGGTGGTGGCGGCCATGGGGCTGGTGGCGACCTTGCTGGCGATCCGCAAATTGCGCACCGCCAATCCCGTCGATCTGTTTTCGTGACGGGGGCGGTGATGACGCAAGCGCAACCGGCGGTCCTGGCGGAAAACCTGTCTTATTTCTTTGGCGAGGGCGCTGCCCGCACCCAAGTGCTGTTCGAGAACTCTCTGGCCCTGCATCCCGGCCAGTTGTTGATCATGACCGGACCGTCAGGGTCGGGCAAAACCACGCTGTTGACCCTGATGGGGGCCTTGCGCGCCCCCCAAGATGGGCGGCTGGTGGTGCTGGGTGACGATCTGACCGGGCTGGACGAGCAGGGTTTGACGCAAAAGCGGCGCGAGATCGGCTTTATCTTTCAGATGCATAATCTGTTCGAATCCCTGTCGGCCATCGAAAACGTCATGATGTCCACCCACCTGACCGGCCTGGACCCGGTCGAGGCACGGCGGCGCGGGATCGACCTGCTGACCCGTTTGGGGTTGGGGCATCGCATTGATTACAAGCCCAAGGCCCTATCGGGCGGGCAACGTCAGCGGGTGGCGGTGGCCCGCGCCTTGGTCAACCGGCCCCGGCTGATCCTGGCCGACGAGCCGACGGCAGCGTTGGATAAGGCTTCCAGCATGGAAGTGGTGGGCCTGCTCCACGAAATGGCCGCCGACCACGGGACGGCCATCGCCATGGTGACGCACGACAACCGCATCATTGACCGGGCTGATCGCATCGCCTCGATGGTGGATGGGCGCATCGTCTCGGATGTGTTGGTGCGCGAGATGGTGCGCCTGAGCGAATGGCTGCGCGAGATCGATTTCTTTGCCCGGCTGTCCACGGCGGAAATCACCTCGGTCGCCGAGAAGATGGAACGCCGCCCCTTTGTCGATGGCGATGTGCTGATCCGTCAAGGCGATGTGGGGGAGGAATTCTTCCTGTTGGCCGAGGGGCGGACCGATGTGGTGGTCGCCGGTCAAACTGTCGCCACCCTGGAGCCGGGCCGCTATTTCGGCGAACGCGCCTTGATCACCGGCGATGTCCGCAACGCCACCGTGCTCGGTCAGGGGGCGGGGGCGGTCTATGTGCTGAAGAAAGCCGACTTCGACGCCGCCCTGGCCATGGCCCCCAGCTTCCGCGATCAGTTGCAGAACATCTATTTTGCGCGTTAAACGCCAACCTTTCCGTCGATCAGGCTGACGCCCAGGCGGGCGGTGAAGACGGTTTTGCCGTCGGCGGCGCGTTGGCCTTGAAAGGGTAGGCGCCCATCCGCATCGGGCAGAGCCTGATGGATGGCGATTTCGTCATCCACATGCACTTCCGACAGAAAAT
>JASLCK010000270.1 GCA_030151865.1 Rhodospirillaceae bacterium
CGTCTTGCCGGAACTGGCTGGCGCGCAAATCGATGTGACGCCCTTTGGCCTGGATGCCCAACATGGCGACAATGCCGCCATCACCCATGTGGTGACCGTCAGCGGCGGTGACCGTCCCGGCCTGATCGCCCGCCTGTCGGAAGCCTTTACCGATTATAAAGCCAACATCGTGCGCATGGACGCCCAGCGCATTCCGGTGGGCGGGGCCACCCGTTATGTCACCCGCTTTGCGGTCAACATCCCCGCCGCCTCGGCCCAGGCCTGCCTGAACACCATCGCCAACACGGCGGGCGAACTGCAATTGTCCGCCGATTGGACCGCCCAGGGATAACGCCGATGTTTGATGCCAACAACCCCTGGCTCACCGCCTTTCCCGCCCTGGCGGTGCTGCCGGCCGATATCCTGCGGATGCTGAAGGACGGCGCGCGCGAAGTTCCCCTGCCCACGGGCACGGTTTTATTCCGCGAAGGGGAATTGTGCGAAAACTTCCTGTTGGTGGTCAGCGGCGCGGTGCGCGTGCAGAAAACCTCGGAAGCTGGGCGGGAAATCGTGCTGTACCGGGTCGAAACCGGCGAAAGCTGCATCCTGACCACGTCGTGCCTGATCTCGTCCGAGCTTTACAGCGCCACCGGCGTGGTGGAAAGCGACGTGCGCGGCGTGGTGATCCCGCAAAGCCTGTTCAACGACCTGCTCAACTGTTCCGAAGGGTTCCGCCGTTTCGTCTTTGGATCCTATGCCCAGCGGCTGGCGGAACTGATGATGCTGGTCGAGGAAGTGGCCTTTGGCCGCATCGATATGCGTCTGGCCCAAGCCCTGCTGCAACGCGCAGCCCCCGACGGTCTGGTCAAGGGCACTCACCAGGAACTGGCGGTCGAACTTGGCACCGCCCGCGAAGTGGTCAGCCGCCAGTTGAAGGAGTTTGAACGGCGCGGCTGGCTGGCCTTGGCACGCGGACGGCTGGACCTGATCCAGCCCCAGGCGCTGCGTGATTTGCTGGCGGGCAAGGCCGCGCTTTAACGCGCCAAACCCGCTGCAACCTGGCGATAGGCGCTGGCATAAAGCTCCAACTCGGCGTTCAGGGCTTTTTCCGATTTCAGCTTGCGGGCCTTGGCCTCGGCAATGCGCGCATCGATCAAGGACGCCTGCGCCGCCAGCACGTCAGGGATTTTGGCGGCCGCCAAAACTCCCTTTTGCACGGCGGCGTCGATAAACATCAGCAGGTTGATAAAACTTTGCCCCGCCCCGCCGCGTGCCGCCTGGATCATGCCGATGCCATGGCGGACAAACATCGGGTGACGCACCACAAATTGGTTCAGCCCCCGGCGGCTGGCGTCGATCTGATCCTGGCGCGCCCAATCGGCCTGATAGCCGGGTTCAACCACGCGGCCTTGCTCGGTCAACACCGGCTGACTGTCGTCGGTCGGGCAATCGCTCAGGGTCAGCGAGGCTTCGGCCACCTGAGACGGCTGCCAACTGGAAAACGGAAACATCCGGCAGGCATAAGGCCGCACATCATACGCTTGGCAGCGGTTGGCCTCATCAAGCAAGGCGCAGCGTCCCGACAGCGACGGCAGCATGACGATCTGCGCCTTGACCCCGACCTTGTTGGGGGGAACCGGTATCCCCAGCGTTTCCTCGCCCTGCCGCCAATGTTCAAGCACGGCGGCACGTTCTGACGGACCGGCAATATTTTTGGCGGCGATAAAAGCTTGCGCCCCGGCGTCACCTTGCAGGTTAAAGGACAGGCGGCCTTGCAGGATCACCTTGTCAGCCAAAGCGGCCATATCCTCCAACGCCACATCCGGGCCCAGCCGGTTTTCAAAGGTGCAGCACTTTCCGCAGCCATTGCATGAAAACCGTCGCATCGCCCCTGTTCTCCCCCGGATCGAAACCGCCGACAAAGTGAGCGTCCGCCCCGGCCCTGTCAAACCGAAAGCGGGCCATGCTCCGTCCATAAGATTTTTATGATCTGTGTGACGAGATCACTGAACAAAGGCGTCTTCCCGATCATTGTCATCACAGTTGATCGCCGCTCCGACACGGTGCGGCCCGGACCGGAGGGATTTTCATGAGCAAGAATATCGGCATCATCGACCGTGTGTTGCGCGCCCTGGTGGGTATCGCCCTGATCGCCTGGGCCATCCTGGGCGGGCCGGTGTGGGCCTGGATCGGCGTTGTGCCGCTGGCCACTGCCGCCATCTCGTTCTGCCCGCTTTACACCCTGCTGGGTCTGCGCACCTGCCCGGTCTGCAAGAAGTAATCTGCCATTGCCGCCACTTCTCCCCGCTCTGGCGGCATAAGGACGGGATCTTGGACGAACCGGCGTCGCCCTGACGCCACGCGACAGTTCGCCCAACCCCGCCCAGCAAAAAGCCCCGGTCTAACCGACCGGGGCTTTTGTCTTTATATCCTGGCAAGGCGTGTGCTGGATCAGGCCGTCAACGCCCCGGCGGCCAGGGCCGACGCCTTAACGGCGGCTTGCAGCTTGGCAAAGGCGCGGTTTTCCAACTGGCGGATACGTTCGCGGCTGACGCCAAAGCGCTCGCCCAACTCTTCCAACGTCATCGGATCATCGCGCAGACGGCGGTTGGACAGGATTTCCAGTTCCCGTTCGTCGAGAACCTTCAGCCCCTCGGTCAGCCAGCGGTGCGACTGGCGCTTTTCCTCCAAGTCGCCCAACAGGGTTTCCTGGTTGGGCGTCTCGTCCACCAGCAGATCCTGGCGTTCGACGGCAATGTCGGCAGCCACCGGCACGTTGAGCGAGGCGTCACGGCTCATGATGCGCTGGCTCATCAGCCGCACTTCGGCTTCCGGCACATCGAGTTCGCTGGCAATCGCCTTGACCTGATCATGGGTCAGATCGTTGGATTCGACGATGCGCAGCTTGGCCTTGACCCGGCGCAGGTTGAAAAACAGCTTCTTATGAGCGGCCAGGGTGCCCATGCGGACCATCGACCAACTGTTCAGCACATATTCGTGCAGCGCGGCCTTGATCCACCACATGGCATAGGTGGCCAGACGGAACCCCTTATCGGGTTCGAACTTCTTGACGGCGCGCATCAGGCCCAGATTGCCTTCGCTGATCAAATCCGACATCGGCAGGCCGTAATGGCGGAAGCCCAGGGCCATCTTGGCCACCAGACGCAAATGGCTGGTCACCAGACGATGGGCGGCATCGACGTCTTCATGCTGCTGCCAACGCTTGGCCAGCATGAATTCTTCCTCGGCCGTCAGAACCGGAAAGGCGCGGATTTCGCGCAGATACTTCACAAGCCCGCTATCGGCGGACAGAACGGGTAAGGTATTGGTCGCAGCGGTCATAATAGCATTCCTTCAAGCACATGCGGTCAGATCGGCCCTGCGCTTTCAAACAGCGCGGACGCGGTGGCGGTCAGTGTTTTTTGGAAATGCACTTGCATGCGGTCATGGTCATATCCTCCATCCGAAGCAACATGACAGTGTGCCTGCCGAAACCGGCCAAGCGGGAAAAGGCAGCCCCGATCTGGGCACTGCGGTTCGGGGTAATGATGGAACATCCCACGTATGGAGTCAATTTATCCAAGGCAGTCGTCCTTTCCTGTTCCCCACGCGGCCCTATGCCATCCCTGCCCCGCCCAAGCATGCCTGAGCGGCCAACATTATCTTTTTGAGGGGTAATTGTGTCGGAATTGTGTTGTCCGTCTCACCCGCCGACAAAACGTATCTCAGTCAGTTACGTTTGAAAAGCGAAAAATGTATCCACGACGATTACGTTTTAAAAATCGCTTTCTGGCTGTTTTTTGATTGGGGTGTGACCGCCATCACCGCGCTGTTGAACGACGCGCCTTATGGTTTAGACAGTTGCTTGAGGTCTAGGGCGCACCCATCGCGCCGGACCACCTTCTCAAGAGTCTCCTCTTTTCAACTCCGCCGCTCACCTCCCCCGAGCGGCGGTTTTCTTTTCCTTATTCAACATAAGGTTTTTGTTAAAGAAAAATTTTATACAAAGAAGGGCATCGATACCCTTGCCCCTCTTCACAAGCTGCAAGCGGCACCCTACATTGAGGCCATCGTTTAGACCTATTTCAAACATCAAGAGGACATCATGGCCTTTGAACTTCCCGCCCTGCCCTATGATGCCAACGCCCTGGAGCCGTACATCTCGGCCAACACCCTGGGCTTCCATCACGGCAAGCACCATGCGGCCTATGTCACCAACCTGAACAATCTGGTCAAGGACAGCCCCCTGGCCTCCAAGGATCTGGTGGAAATCATCCGCGACGTGGCGGGCGACGCCTCCAAGGCTGGCATCTTCAACAATGCCGCCCAGGTCTGGAACCACACCTTCTTCTGGCACAGCCTGAAGCCCAATGGCGGCGGCAAGCCCCAGGGCGCTCTGCTGGCCAAGATCGAAGCCGACTTCGGCAGCTTCGAGAAGTTCGTTGAAGACTTCAAGGCCGCCGCCACCACCCAGTTCGGTTCGGGCTGGGCTTGGCTGGTCCTGGAAAACGGCAAGCTGAAGGTCACCAAGACCGCCAATGCCGACACTCCCCTGGTGCATGGCCAGACCCCGCTGTTCACCGTGGACGTGTGGGAACATGCCTATTACCTGGACTTCCAGAACCGTCGCCCCGACTTCGTCAGCACCGTTCTGGACAAGCTGGCCAACTGGGACTTCGTGGCCGCCAATCTGGCCAAGGCTTCCTAACGCCAAACGCTTTCAAGGCGATGAAAAGCGGGGCCTTTTGTGCCCCGCTTTTTTATGCGGCGCGAACACACTTTTTAAGATAAAAACTTATATTAAAGACAATTTTAGGCATGAGCTATGAGCCGCGATCTGTTCGACCCCGCCGTCCTGTCCTTTTCCTCCGTGGTAATCGAAGCTAAGGGTCTCCCTTTTCCGCCCATGCCCGCCCCACCCTATCGCCGGGTGGACAGCGGCGATTGGAGCTTTGACGAAATCCATCTGGCAGCCTGTCGCGGTTACTTCACCGGCCCGCAGACCGTCCCCTGGCCGGTGCCGGTCTTGCGGCGCGGCAAGGTGGTGTGGATGAGCCTGACCCCGACCGAGGCGGAAAGCCAAATGCCCTATCTGGCTGCGGCCAAGGGCACGGTGGTGGTATGCGGCTTTGGGTTGGGACTGATGGCTTATGCCACAGCCGGTTTAAAGGCCGTGAACCGCGTCATCGTGGTGGAGCGCGACCCCGAGGTCATCCGCATGGGCAAAGCCTTCTCAGACTTCGAAAACTGGCCGCAGCGCCATAAGGTGGATATCGTTCAACAGGACGCACTGACCTTCACCTGTCAGGACGCCGATTTTCTTTATGCCGATATCTGGCCCTATTACCGGATGGATTGCATGGTGCCACACATGCAGGCCATGCACGCCAACATCCCCACCCCGACCTGCGGCTATTGGGGCCAGGAAATCGACATGGTGGATTACGCCGCCGCCCAGGGCGTGGCCGACGCCGACTTTTCGCTACGGCATGTCGAACAATTTTGTCGGGATCACGGCCTGCCGCTGATCGGGGCGGAGTTTCCCGATTACGCCCAATTGTGCGTCAAGGCGGCCCGCAATCCCGTTATCGGGGCCACACGCCGACCGATCGAGAAATTGACGGCCTGACCAGAAGGCTCCCCCCCTAAAAGAAAGAGGCCTTACGGCCTCTTTTTAATCGATAGCGATCAGGGCGGCGGCGATGCGCCGCTCTTCCGTCAGCAGGACGTTATAGGTGCGGCACGCCGCCCCGGTATCCATGGCGTCCACGGCAACGCCCCGTTCCCGCAGAGTGCGGCGAAAGGCGGCAGGCAACAGTTCCATGGTCTTGCCGGTGCCGATCAGCAACAGTTCGACCGGCATGTCGGCCCCGTCGATAGCCGTCAGAATGGCATCCAAATCCCCAGCAACGTCACCGTGCGACGTCACCCCCCAGGCCAGGGTCCGGGTGGGAAACAGCAACACCGATCCCTCGTGACGGGTTCCGCTGATGCGGAACCCCCCATCGCCATAGCCCTGGATGATCTGACGCCCGGTCGGCACCAGCGGAGTGACGTCCATCTTGGCACTTCCTTTTGTCGGTTACGGGCTCTTGTCTGTTACGGGCGCGCTTCTTCGGTGGTGGCGGGCGCGTCGGTCTTGATGAAATGGGCACGGGTCGCCCCCATCCACAAGACCAGCGGGCTGGACACCAGCACCGACGAATAGATGCCGAACACGATGCCGATGGTCAGCGCCATGGCGAAGTAATGCAGCGTCTCGCCGCCGAACAGCAGCATCGACACCACCACCATTTCGGTACAGCCGTGGGTGATGATGGTGCGCGACATGGTCGAGGTAATGGCGTTGTTGATGATGTCGGCCACTTCCATCTTCTTGTACTTGCGGAAGTTTTCACGAATACGGTCGAACACCACCACCGATTCGTTGACCGAATAACCCAGCACCGACAACACGGCGGCCAGCACGGTCAGCGAGAATTCCCACTGGAAGAAGGCGAAGAAGCCCAGAATGATCACGATATCGTGCATGTTGGCGATGATCGCCGCCAGCGCGAAACGCCATTCGAAGCGGAACGCCAGATAAAGCATGATGCCGACGCAAACCAGCGCCAAGGCGATGGAGCCGTCGCTCACCAGTTCCTTACCGACCTGCGGGCCGATGAACTCGACCCGACGCAGTTCGACGTTGGGGGCATCGGCCCGTAGCGCACCCAGCACCTGTTCCGACACCTGGGCCGAAGACAGGCCATGCTTCAGCGGCAGGCGGATGATCAAATCCGACGAGGTGCCGAAGTTCTGCACGCTGCTGTCCAGAATGCTGGCCTTGGTCAGGGTTTCCTGCACCTGGACGGGAGCCTGGGCCTGCTGGTAATGCACCTCGATCACGGTGCCGCCGGTAAATTCGACACCGAAATTCAGGCCCTTGGTGATCAGAAAGAACACCGCCAGCACAAAGGTTATGGCCGACAGCACGGTCGTTGACCGGGCGTAGCGCATAAACGGGATATCGCGTTTGAAGCGGAAAAATTCCATGTTTCTTGCTCCGTCCCGAACCTTCAGATGGACAGGTGATCGATCTTGCGCTTACGCCCATAGGTCAGATTGACCAGGGCGCGCGACACCAGAACGGCGCTGAAGATCGAGGTCAGGATACCCAGACACAACACCGCCGCAAAGCCGCGAACCGGCCCGCTCCCATAGGAGAACAGGGCGACACCGGCAATGAAGTTGGTGACGTTGGAGTCCAGAATGGTTGCAAAAGCGCGTTCGTAACCGGCGTGGATGGCGGCATGCGGGGTATGGCCCGCCCGCAATTCCTCGCGGATGCGTTCGTTAATCAGCACGTTGGCGTCGATGGCCATACCGACCGTCAGCGCGATAGCGGCGATGCCGGGCAGCGTCAGGGTGGCTTGGATCACCGACAGCAGCGCCACCAGGAACAGCACGTTGGTGGCCAGGGCCAGGGTCGAGAACGTGCCCATCACGCGGTAATAGATGCACATGAAGATAGCGATGGCGACAAAGCCCCACAGCACCGAATGCACACCCTTGTTGATGTTTTCAGCACCCAGGCTCGGGCCGATGGTGCGTTCCTCGATGATTTCCATGGGAGCGGCCAGGGCACCGGCACGCAGCAGCAGCGCCACGTCGTTGGCGTCCTTGACGCTCATGCTGCCGGTGATCTGCACCTGCCCGCCGTCGATCTGCTGACGGATGACCGGGGCGGTGACAACCTCGCCCTTGCCCTTTTCCACCAGGATGATGGCCATACGGCGGCCCACATTCTCGCGGGTGATCTGCGAGAACAGGCGCGCGCCGCGGGTGTCGAGGTTGATATGCACCGCCGGCTCGCCCGAGCGGCCGTCAAACCCGGCCGAAGCGTTGGAAATATCTTCGCCGGTCAGCATGATCTGCTTCTTGACCAGGATCGGCGCACCGTCGCGACCACCGATGAAGAATTCATCGCCGGGCGGCACCAGACCGCGCGATGCCTGTTGCAGGCTTTGCGCGTCGCTGTGGTCGTCATCGACCATGCGGATTTCCAGGCTGGCGGTACGGCCCAGGATGTCCTTGGCCTTGGCGGTGTCCTGCACGCCGGGCAACTGCACGACCACGCGGTCGGTACCCTGCTGCTGGATCACCGGCTCGGCCACGCCCAGTTCGTTGACGCGGTTACGCAGCGTCAGCACGTTCTGTTGCAGGGCCGAGTCTTGGAATTTCTTCAGACCTTCGGGCGTCAGCACCGCCTGAACGCGGGTATCGTCCAACTGGGTCACGGTCATATCGCGCAGACCCTTGCGCAGGGCCTCCTGACCATCCTGACGGGTGGCGGCGTCCTTGAACTTCACCACCAGGGACTGTCCTTCGCGGGACGCGCCGGCCAGCGGCACCTTGGCTTCGCGCAGGATGTTGCGCAAATCGTTGGTCTGGCGGTCAAGCTGCTTGTTCAGCGCCGCATTCATATCGACCTGCATCAGGAAATGCAC
>JASLCK010000318.1 GCA_030151865.1 Rhodospirillaceae bacterium
TGCACGGCGTTGCGCGCCACTTCGCTGAAATCGAAGGCATGACGCTCGCCGGGATTGGCAAAGGACAGACGGCGCAGGTTGCGCACGATCTCGGATACCCGCTGCGCCCCTTCCAAGGTGCCGTCGATCAGCGGCCCCAGATCGGCCAGCATGTCATCGACCCGCAACCGGCGGCGCAGTTCGTCACGCTCGGCCTCGGGGACATTGTTGTGCACCGCGTCCAGATAGGTGGTCAGCTTTTGCCGATAACGGGACAAGGCATGAACATTGCCGTAAACGAAGCTGATGGGATTGTTCAACTCGTGCGCGACACCCGCCACCAGACGCCCCAGCGAGGCCATCTTTTCCGCCTGGATCAATTGCTGCTGGGCCAGCTTCAGATCGGAATGGGCGGCGTGCAGATCGCCATAGGCCCGGCGCAGTTCACCAATGGGCCGCCCGACGATCACCATGCCCGGCAAGCGGCGGGTGCGGTCCAGACGCGGCGAACAGTTCAGCGCCACATAATCGGTATAGCCGCCGCCCTTGGCCTTCAGGGTCGCTTCATGTTCCGACACCACCGCGCCGGGATGAAACACCCTCAGGTGATCGCTATCCAACAAAACCGAAAGCGGCTGACCCTCCAGATCGCAGGCAGCAAAGCCGGTCATTCCCAGCAGGGCAGGATTGACCTGTTGGATCAATCCTTTCTGATCGCAGACGATCAGAATGTCCGACATGCTGGACAACACGCTGGCGATGAACTGACGGGCCTGTTCCAGGGCCGAGTTCTTGGCTTCCAGATCGACCTCATAGCGGATCAGGTCCGAATAGACCTCGTCCATCTTGCGGATGACTTCAATCCAGGCGGTTTCCGGCAGATCGGCCAGACGATCCCCCTCGCCCGCCGCCACGGCGTCCATCAGGCTATCCGGGTAAGAGCGGGGATGGTCATTCATGGGCGTCAGGGGGTCCGTTCCAGGCCGTAACGCTGTAGCTTGGCCCGCAATCCGACGCGCGACAAGCCCAGTTCTTCGGAAACCCGTGTGATATTCCAATGATGACGGGACAAAGCCTCGCGGATCAGCCGTTCTTCCAGCCGTTCCACCTGTTCATGCAAGGATCCACCGGGAGGATTGCCAGGCGTCGCCGTCAGGCTGGACCCGCCGTAAGCGATGTGATCGGACAATACCGACATGTCCAGCATCGCCCCTTCGGCCAGGGCGACCATGCGCTGAATTTCGTTTTGCAGCTCACGCACATTACCCGGCCAATCGTGGGAGCGCAGGCGCGACAACACATCGTCGTCAAAGCCGCTAATGGGCTTGCCGAACGTCTTCATGGTCTCGCCCAGCAACAATTGCGACAACAGCGGAATATCCATGGGCCGGTCGCGCAAGGGCGGCAAATGCAGCTTGAACGCTGCCAAGCGGTAATAAAGGTCGCGGCGGAAACGCTTGGCGGCCACCTCGTCTTCCAAGGTGCGGTTGGTGGCGGCGATGACGCGGACATCGACCTTGCGGGTCAGGCGCGCGCCCAAGGGACGGATTTCCCCTTCCTGCAAGACGCGCAGCAACTTCACCTGGAAAGCAGGCGAGGTTTCGCCGATTTCGTCGAGAAAGATGGTGCCGCCGTTGGCCTGTTCGAACAGACCGATGCGGTCTTCGTAAGCGCCGGTGAAAGCGCCCTTTTTGCAGCCGAACAACTCGGATTCCAAAAGCTGGTCGGGCAAAGCGCCGCAATTTTCCACCACGAACGGCTTGTCGGCGCGGTGGCTGTTGTAATGGATGGCGCGGGCCAGCAGTTCCTTGCCGGTGCCCGATTCCCCGGTGACCAGCACCGAAATGTCATAGCCCGCGATCTTGCGCGCCAAACCAATCGATGTGGCCATCGGGCTGTCGGCGGCATGGACAATACGCTCGAACCCATAGCGGCTTTTCAAAACCTGCCGCTTGCCCGCCACCACCTGTTCCAGAGCTTCGGCGGCCACCTTCATTTCCAGGCTGACGCTCTGGTTCTCCCGTTGCAGGCGGTAAAGCTGGATCGCACCCTGCACCGTGGACAACAGTTGGTCGGGTTCCCACGGCTTGGTGATGTATTGATAGATGCCCGCTTCGTTGATGCCCGCGATGATGTCTTCGGAATCGGAAAAGCCGGAAATGATCATGCGCACCGGATCGGGCCAGCGTTCGCGCACCGATTTCAGAAATTCCACCCCGGTGCCCGACGGCATGCGCTGATCGCACAGGATGGCATGCACCATTTCCTGTTCCAGCAGCTCTTCCGCCTCGGCGGGGGACGAGGCGCACAACACCTCGAACTCCTCCGACAACAGGCGCTTCAGCGATTCCTGCGACCGGATTTCGTCATCGACCACCAGAACGATGGGCAGTTCGGTCATTTTGTTCCTGCGTTAAGGTCGGCGGACCAGCTTGTTGCGGTGCCCCGCCAGATAAAGCGGCGTGCGGGCCTTGGGCAGCTTATTCACAAAATGATAGCGCGCAACATGATAGCTGGGGTCAAAGCCATAGAAATTAAGCGTCATACGCGCCAGTTCCTCGGCCCGGTACTGATCCAGGGGTTTTGCAGCCTCGTCAGCGGCGCGGCGGCGGCGCTTTTCGGCCAGCCAGTCGCCCAGCGCCGGATCAGCGGCCAGGGCAGCAGCGTCCCGGCGCACCTGATCCAAAAACGCCGTGCGGTCGGCCGGCAAAACCCGATCCAGCAGCCCCATCTCGCGCGCGTCTTCGGCACCCACCGGCAGACGGGCCTGGGTGACGCGCCGGGCGGCATCTTCGCCCGCACGGCGCGGCAGCAGATAGGTCCAATATTCCGACCCGTACAGATTGCCCATGCCCTTGTAATGGGGGTTCAGCACCACCCCACCCCGCGCCCACACATCATCGGCGGCAAGGGCCAAAAACACACCGCCAGCCCCGGCATTGCCCTGCATGACGGCAACCGTGCGATGGCTTTCGGTGGTAATGACGGCGCGGGCCAGATCGTTCATGGCGTTGATGTTGCGCCAGGATTCATCGGCGGGGCTGTCGGCGGCTTCGATCACATTCAAGTGAATGCCGTTGGACCAATAATCGGGTCCGCCCATCAGAACGATCACGCGGGTCGGACGGGCCTTGGCCGTTTCATAAGCCGTCAGCAAGCGGCGGCACTGATCCGTGCTCATCGCCCCGTTATAAAAGGCGAAATGCAGATAGCCCACATCGCCCACTTCTTCGTAACGAATGTCGGGGTAAGCCTCGACTTCCGGCAGGCCATCGGCGGGCAGCACCATGCGGGCGGGCAGTTTGAAAGCGTCGCCCTTGGCGCGCATATGGCCGATCCACACCGCGCCGTCTTGCGTCGCCACCGCCAGCGCACCGTGACCATCAAGCGGCCCCTGGGCAATTAGCGAACCGGGTTCGCCTTCCAGCGCATGGGCAGGATGGGCATCGTACAGATAAACCTCACGTCCGGCCAAGGTGGCCAACAGGCCGGGATTACCGTCGGCGCTGGCGATCTTGCGCAACACCGCAGCCGTATCATCGGTTGCCCAATCAAGGGCGCGGTCGGCCTGACGGCACAGGGGGCGGCACGGACCGGACAGCGCCGGATGGGATTGGGCGTCGGGAAAGCGGGCCACGCAGGCCAAGACCGCATCCAAGGCGGCATCCGACACCTGATTGCGGTACAGGCTGCTCTTGCTGGTCGAACCTACGGCAAAGGTCCGGCTTTCCCACACCGGACCACCATCCATCTCGGCATCGGCCTGCAAGACGGTAACGCCCCATTGGCTCTTGCCGTCCAGGATCGCCCAATCCAGGGACGACGGCCCCCGGTCGCCTTCCGGCCCCGGATGCACCACAAGACAGACATGGTTCTTCCATACCGCTTCGGGGATGGCGCGCTTCAGAAAGGGGGCGATGATCAGGTCGGGCTTGGCCTGTTCCACCGCTTCGATGGTCACGCTATCCTTGATGTCGAATTCAATATCGACCTGATGGCCCAGCCGGGTCAGTTCGACATAAAGCCGTTGGGTCAGGCTGTTGAAGGCATGGGTCAGAAACAGAATACGCATGATCAGCAAATACGCGGCAATTGTTCGCCCGCCAGCCAATCGACGACGCGGTTGCCGCCAAAGCTGGTTTCCATCTGGACGAAGTGATGATCGTCTTCCACCACCTGACCGATGATGGCGGCGTCTTGGCCCAGCGGATGGGCCCGCATCACTGCCAGCAGCTCGGCGGCGCGGTCGTCTGGCACGATGGCAATCAGCTTGCCTTCGTTGGCGACATAAAGCGGATCCAGGCCCAGCAGCTCGCAGGCGCCCTTGACCTCGGGCCGAACCGGGATGTCGTCTTCACGGATCATCATCCCGACGCCGGACTGCACGGCCATTTCGTTCAGGGTGGAAGCCAATCCGCCGCGCGTGGGATCGCGCAGGCAATGGATGTTTGGCACGGTGGCCACCATGTCGGCCACCAGACCATGCAGCGCCGCCGAATCCGACAGCAAGGCGGTTTCAAACCCTAAGCTTTCGCGCAGGCTCATCACCGCGACGCCATGATCGCCCATGGTGCCGCTGACCAGAATAGCGTCGCCGGGCCGCGCCAGATCGCCGGAAATCCGCACTCCGTCAGGCACGCGGCCAACCCCGGTGGTGGAAATGAACAGACCGTCGCCCTTGCCCTTTTCCACCACCTTGGTGTCGCCCGTTACCACCGGCACGCCCGCCGCCTTGGACGCGGCGGCCATGCTTTCGACGATGCGCTTCAAATCCGCCAGTGGCAGACCTTCCTCGATGATAAAGGATGCCGACAGGGCGACAGGCACCGCGCCCGCCATGGCCACGTCGTTCAAGGTGCCATGCACCGCCAGCGAGCCGATATCGCCGCCGGGAAAGAACATCGGCGAGATCACATAGCCGTCGGTGGTCATCACCATCCGCCCGGCCTCGACCGGAAAGCAGGCCTGATCATTGCGCTGGCCCAGGAATTCGTTGTCGAACGCCTTGACGAACAGCTCTTCCACCAACTGCGCCATAGCGCGTCCGCCGCCGCCGTGGGTCAGATCGACACGGCCGTTTTTAAAATCGATAGCGGGGCCTTTGCGGGACAAGGTCATCAGAACAACTCGCTTTTTCAGGTCTTGGCGTGCTGGCGGAACCGGCCATAGGTCCAGAAGGCGGCGCAGGCCCCTTCCGCCGATACCATGCACGACCCCATGGGGCTTTCCGGCGTGCA
>JASLCK010000279.1 GCA_030151865.1 Rhodospirillaceae bacterium
GCCTTTTTCTTTGATGCAGCCCCAGAAAAATCAGGTCAATACGCGTCTAGATAGCGGAAAACCACAACTTTATGTCGCCATGATTTGAACGCATGCATGACATGCCCCAACGTCTGTGGTCAACCAGCAGCCATTTGCCTATACATAGGTCCACCAACGCTGCACCGCAGCGCTGGACGAGTTTAGACAGGATGCCGATTGGTTCTTGTCTTCAGTGTTCGGGCTCCGTGCCCGATCCAGGGTCTTCGGACCCTACGTCTCCCAGACGTGAAGCCTCCCTGTTTTACTTAGCCCCGTGGTTTTCCACGGGGCTTTCTTTTTCAGGCTATTGCAGGGCTTTTAAGACTTAAGCCAAAGTGCCTGGAGCAGGCCGCACTCCCCACTCCTTCCCGGCAAGTTCAAGCGCCGATCCGCTCCATTGGGATCGGCACTGGTTTTGTGCCAAACGGCCTGTTCAGGGCACGTCTGCCACCCCATCTGGGCGGCAAAATCAATTCCACACATTCAATTGACAAACAGCCACGCATTTTCCACATGCGCAAACATACTATGGGACGTATTGACACGTTCCTGATGTTGTTTAATTCTTAAATGCACAGAGATTATGAATTGATGAGTGGAAGGCAGTTCCCATGGCTGTGAAAGAAAATCATCCGGCGTCCCTGTGGGCAGCCACGGCGCGTCCGGCTCCGGCCACCGGGGTTCTGTCGGAAAAGCTGGTCGCCGATGTGGCGGTGATCGGTGCTGGTTTCGCGGGCACGTCTGCCGCCTTGCATGTGGCCGAGGCGGGCAAGTCGGTGGTTCTGCTGGAAGCCGTGGAAATCGGTCATGGCGGGGCGGGCCGCAATAACGGGCAGGTCATCCCGTCCCTGACCAAGACCGACCCCGCCGGTCTGCGTCAACGCTTTGGCGAGGATCGGGGCAACCGTTTTGCCCGGCTGATCGCCGGGTCCGCCGCCTTTACCTTCGATCTGATCCGCAAACATGGCATCGAGGCCGAGGCCGTGCAAAACGGCTGGCTGCAACCGGCCCATTCACCGGGCCGCGCCGCCCTGTCGCGCCGTCGTTACGAACAGTGGGCCGAAGTGGGCGGCGACGTCGCCTATCTGGATCGCCAAGGCGTACAGGACCTGACGGGGGCCACCATCTATCACGCCGCCTGGCTGGCCCATAGCGGCGGCCATGTCAACCCGCTGGGTCTGGTGCGCGGTCTGGCCGAGGCCGCACAAAAGGCCGGAGCCCGCATCTACACCCAGTCGCCGGTCCGCTCGGTGGTTCCGACCCAGGATGGCGGCTGGCGCGTCACCACTCCCGGCGGCGACGTCACCGTGGGCAAGGTCATCGTCGCCACCGACGCTTATGCCGACAATCTCTTCCCCGATCTGCGCCGGGCCATCGTGCCGCTGCGCTTCTTCCAACTGGCCACCAACATCCTGCCCGAGGAAGTGCGCGCCAAGGTCCTGCCAGGCGGTCAGTCGCTGTCGGATACCCACGGCGATCTTTACTTCTTCCGCCCCACCGCCGAAGGCCGCATCGTCACCGGCGGCGCCCTGGTGTTCCAGGCCGACTGGCAAAACCGTCTGGGCAAACTGCTGAAGGATCGCTTCCGCACCGTGTTCCCGGCGGTCGGCGACGATGTGCGCTTTGACTATCAGTGGGATGGCACCATCGGCTTTACCGTCGATTTCCTGCCGCATCTGCACGAACTGGCCCCCGGCATCGTCACCGTCAGCGGCTATAACGGGCGCGGCGTCGCCCTGGCCACCAACAGCGGCAAGGTGCTGGCCGAAGCCGCCCTGGGCCGTGCCGTCGATGATCTCGACATCCCCTTAAGCCCCGTCAAGCCGCTGCCCCTGCATGGCCTGATCACCCAGGTCGCCGGGCTGGAATTGGCGCGTTACCGCTGGCGCGACGCCCGCGAAGTCAGGATTTGATCATGACCGCAAGCATTCTGGAACAGCGCCGCATCGAAGCGGCCTTCGCCAAGAAGATCTTCGACGCCCTGGTGGACGAAGTGGGCGAAGACACCGCCCGCAAGGTTTTGGGCAACGCCGTCATCGCCGCCGCCCGTCAGGCCGGGGCCGACTTTGCCGCCAAGGCGGGCGGACCCAGCGACCTTTTGGCCTTTGCCGATCTGTTGAAGCTGTGGCAGCAAGACGATGCCCTGGTGATCGACTGGCTGAAGGTCGAGCCCGACCAGTTGGACTTCAACGTCACCCGCTGCCGTTATGCCGAAAGTTACCGCGAGCTGGGGGTCGAGAGCATTGGCGGGCTGCTGTCTTGCAACCGCGACGGTGAATTCTGCGTCGGCTATGACCCGCGCATGCAGTTGGAACGCACCCAGACCATCATGGACGGGGCCAGCCATTGCAATTTCCGCTATCGCCTCGTGACGGAAAAGGTCTGACGCCATGACGGTTCTGCCGGAAATTGCCGCCCTTAAGGGGCGCATGCGGGACTGGCGTCATGATCTGCACGCCCACCCGGAAACCGCATTCGAAGAAGTGCGCACCGCCGCCTTTGTCGTTGACCGCCTGCGCGAGTTGGGCATCGAAGTGCACGAAGGCATCGCCAAGACCGGCGTGGTCGGCGTCATCCACGGCAAGGCCGAGGGCGACTGGCTGGGCCTGCGCGCCGACATCGATGCCCTGCATTTGGAAGAAGGCAACCAGTTCGCCCACCGTTCAACCCATCAGGGCCGCATGCATGCCTGCGGTCATGACGGCCACACCGCCATGCTGCTGGGGGCGGCAGCCTATCTGGCCCAGCACCGCGATTTCGCCGGAACCGTGGCGGTCATCTTCCAACCGGCCGAGGAAAATGAAGGCGGCGGCCGCACCATGGTCGAAGACGGCCTGTTCGAGCGCTTCCCCATCCGCAGCGTTTACGGCCTGCATAACTGGCCGGGGCTGGAATTGGGGCGCTTCGCCATCACTTCGGGCGCGATCATGGCGTCCTATGACATTTTCGAAATCACCCTGAACGGCCAGGGCGCCCATGCCGCCATGCCGCATCTGGGCCGCGATGTGCTGGTGACGGCGGCGCAGATCGTCACCGCCTTGCAGACCATTGCCGCGCGCAATGTCAGTCCACTCGACTCGGCGGTGGTCAGCGTCACCCAGATTCACGGCGGCGACACCTGGAACGTTTTGCCCCAGCAGGCGGTGATCCGGGGCACGGTGCGCAGCTTTGCCCCCGCCACCCAGGATCTGGTGGAACGGCGCATCGGCGAGATTGCCCAAGGCATCGCCGCCGCCCAAGGTGTCACCGCCACCCTGCGCTATGAACGGCGCTATCCGGCCACCATCAACCACCCCGACCAAGCCGCCATCGCCGCCCAGGCCGCCGCCCGCGTGGTCGGCGACGATCAGGTGGACCGCGCCGCCTTGCCGTCCATGGGGGCCGAGGATTTCGCCTTCATGCTGCAAGTCCGGCCCGGCGCCTATATCTGGGCCGGGGCCGGTCCGGGTCAGTCGGGCTGCATGCTGCACAATCCCGGCTATGACTTTAACGACGAGCTTTTGACCATCGGGGCCAGCTATTGGGTCGAACTGGTGAAAACCGTTCTGCCCACCGCCCCCTGATCCATCCCGTTTCAAGCGAACCCCGAGCCATAAAGGTTTTCCCTATGCAGATTTCCCGTCGCTCTTTGCTGGCTTCGATTTCCGCGCTGGCCCTGACCCCCACCCTGCCCAAGCTGGCTTTTGCCGAAACCGGCAAGCAAGGCGGCACCGTCACCGTCCATCTGGCGTCCGAACAGCGCATCTTGAACCCGGCCCTGCGCGCCTCGACCGGGATTTACATCGTCACCAGCAAGATCATCGAATCCCTGGTCGATCTTGGCCCCGACGGGCAGCCGGTGCCGGTGCTGGCCACCAGTTGGACCGCCGCACCCGATGGCAAGACCATCACCTTCAAGCTGCGCGAAGGGGTGACCTGGCACGACGGCAAGCCCTTCACCTCGGCCGATGTGCAGTTCAACGCCATCGAGCTTTGGAAGAAGCATCTGAATTACGGCACCCAGCTTCAGCTTTATCTGGAAGCCGTCGATACCCCCGACGCCCACACCGCCGTGTTCCGCTATTCGCGCCCGATGCCGCTCAACCTGCTGCTGCGCGCCCTGGCCGATCTGGGCTACGTGGTGCCGCGCCACCGCTTCGAGAACACCAACCCGCTGGAAAACCCGCTGAACACCGCGCCCATCGGTACCGGTCCGTTCAAATTCGTGTCCTATGAACGCGGTCAGTACATCGTCGCCGAGCGCAACCCGGATTATTGGCGCAAGGGTCTGCCCTATGTGGACCGCATCGTCTGGCGCATCATCACCGACAAGACCGCCGCCGTGTCGGCCCTGGAAACCGATCAGGTCCAGCTTTCCGCCTATAACCAGTTGGCCCTGTCGGACATCGACCGTCTGAAGAAGGACAAGCGCTTCGAAGTGTCCACCCGCGGCAACGAAGCCAACGCCTTCAACAACACCATCGAATTCAACCACCGCCGCAAGGAACTGTCGGATGTGCGGGTGCGCCGCGCCATCGCCCATGCCCTGGACATTGAGTTCTTTGTCGAAAACTTCCTTTATGGCAACGGGCAGCGCGCCACCGGCATCGTGCCGTCCAACTCGCCTGCTTTCTATCCGGGCGGCAGCTTCCCCTATCCCTTCGACCGCGCCAAGGCCGAAGCCCTGCTGGACGAAGCGGGCTATAAGCGCGGCAAGGACGGTACCCGCTTTACCCTGCGGCTGGTCCCGGTGCTGAACGGCGAGGACGTCAATCTGTTCTCGACCTTCATTCAGCAATCCCTGGCGGAAATCGGCATCCGCATCGATGTCGTTCCGCTCGACATCGCGGGCGCGCTGGCGACCATCTATAAGGACTGGAACTTCGATCTGGCCACCGGTTGGCACCAGTATCGCGGCGATCCGGCGGTTTCCACCACCGTGTGGTTCCGCTCGGGCAGCCCCAAGGGCGCGCCCTGGACCAACCAGTTCGGCTGGCAGTCCGACACGGTGGACAAGCTGATCGACGACGCCGCGTCGGAAATCGACACCGCCAAGCGCAAGGCGCTGTATGCCCAGTTGGTGCAGGCCATCAACGAGGAATTGCCGGTGTGGTTCGCCACCGAACGTCAGTTCATCTCGGTCACCAGCACCAAGCTGAAGAACCATCACAACACGCCGCGCTGGCCGTCCAGTTCCTGGGCCGACCTGTCGCTGTAACTGTCTTCGGGGCGGGCGGGGTGCGAACCCCGCCGGTTCCGTCCATGGATTTCCGAGATGCCCTTTTTGAGCTTTGCCCTGCGCCGCGTGGCCGTCAGCCTGCCCAGTCTGGCGATCATCCTGGTGGGCGTTTTCATCCTGCTGCAACTGGCCCCCGGCGATACGGTGGATGCGTTGATGGCGCAGATGGGCGGCGGCGACGCCGAACTGATCAGCCAGCTTCGCCACTTCTATGGCCTTGATCTGCCGACCACCGTGCAGTTGGGCCAATATCTGTGGCGGCTGGTGCGCTTCGATTTGGGCTTTTCGGCCATTTACGGCAAGCCGGTGTCCCTGGTCATCTCCGAACGACTGCCGGTCACCTTGCTGCTGATGGGCATTTCGCTGTTGCTGGCTGCTGTCGGCGGCGTGGTGCTGGGGGTGATCGCCGCCCGCAAGGTGCACCGCTGGCCCGACACCCTGATTTCCACCCTGGGCCTGCTGTTTTATGCCACCCCGGCTTTCTGGCTGGGCTTGATGAGCGTCGTCGTCTTTGCCGTCAAACTGGGCTGGCTGCCCGCCGGCGGCTTTCAGGAAATCGGCGAGGATACCGCCGGACTGGCTGGGATCATCGACATCGCCCGCCATATGGTGCTGCCGGTCCTGACGCTGTCCCTGATCTATCTGGCGATCTATCTGCGCATCATGCGGGCATCGATGCTGGAAGTGTCCACCCTGGACTTCGTGCGCACGGCACGCGCCAAGGGCGTGGACGAAAACGGCATCATCACCCGCCATATCCTGCGCAACGCCTTGCTGCCGCTGGTCACGCTGATAGGACTGCATGCCGGGACCATGCTGGGCGGTGCGGTGGTGGTGGAAAGCGTCTTTACCCTGCCCGGCCTGGGCCGTCTGGCCTTCGAGGCGGTGGTGCAGCGCGATCTCAACACCTTGTTGGGGATCGTCTTCATTTCCGCCCTGCTGGTGATCGTCGTCAATTTCCTGGTGGACCTGATCTATGCCCGCCTTGATCCCCGCATTCGCGCCAAGGGACGCTGAACCATGTCCGCCGTGAACCGTTTTTTCCGTAATCCCGCCGCCGTGCTGGGTCTGGTGCTGCTGGCGGTGGTGCTGGTGCTGGCCTTGTCGGCGGGCGGGCTGTTTCCGCGCAATCCCCTGTCCCTGGCCGGACGGCCGCTGCAATGGCCGCTGGACAATTCCCGCTTCTGGTTTGGCACCGACAATACCGGACGCGACATTGCCGCCCAGATTTTCCACGGGGCGCGTATTTCCCTGCTGATCGGCGTGGTGGCGACCTCGATCGCCATCGTGGTCGGCATCGTCGTCGGGGCAGTGGCCGGGTTTTATGGCGGCTGGGTCGATGAAGTGTTGATGCGCGTCACCGACGCCTTCCAGATCCTGCCCAATTTCCTGCTGCTGCTGTTGTTGGTCGCGGTGTTCGGATCGCGCATCGAAACGGTGGTGATCGCCATTGGCGTGGTGTCCTGGCCCGCCCCGGCACGCCTGACCCGAGCCGAATTTCTAAGCCTGCGCCACCGCGAATTCGTCGAAGCCGGGCGGTTGTCGGGCTTGGGCGATCTCAAGCTGATCTTTGGCGAAATCCTGCCCAACGCCCTGCCGCCGGTGATCGTTTACGCCAGCGTGGTGATGGCCACCTCGATCCTGCTGGAAAGCTCGCTGGCCTTTCTCGATCTGTCGGACCCCAACGTGCCGTCCTGGGGAAATCTGGTGGGCAAGGGCCGCGCCGTGCTGCGCACCGAATGGTTTGTCAGCGCCATTCCCGGCATCGCCATTTTGTTGACAGTCCTGGCGGTTTCCCTGGTCGGACAGGGATTGAACGACGCCCTTAATCCCCGATTGGACGAACAATGACACAGCGCCTTGCCATCGACGGGCTTAGCGTCGCCCTGCCCAAAGGCGCGGACCGGCCTTTCGCCCTGGAAGACATCTCACTCAGCCTGTCCTCTAACGAGGTGTTGTGTCTGGTCGGCGAAAGCGGATCGGGGAAATCGACGGCGGGACGCGCCATCATGCGTCTTCTGCCGCCGTCGGTGCGCATCGAACGGGGCCGCATTGTCCTGGACGGCGACGATCTGGCTGCCCTGCCGGAAGCCGTTATGCGCGATGTGCGCGGGGCCAAGATCGGCATGATCTTTCAAGAACCGATGACGGCGCTGAACCCGCTGCACACCATCGGCGAACAGATCGCCGAGGTGTTTCGCGTCCATACCAAGCTGAACCGGGCGGAAATCGATGCGCGTGTGCAGGCTCTGTTGGGCGAGGTGCTGATCCCCGATCCTAAGGCCGCCGCCAAGGCTTACCCGCACGAACTGTCGGGCGGGCAGCGCCAGCGGGCGATGATCGCCATGGCTTTGGCCCTGGAACCCGCCGTGCTGATCGCCGACGAACCGACTACGGCGCTCGATGTGACCACCCAGGCGCAAATCCTGAAGCTGATCCGTGATCTGCAAAAGCGGCGCGGCACCGGGGTGCTGTTCATCACCCACGATTTCGGCGTGGTGGCGGAAATCGCCGATCGGGTGGCGGTCATGCAGTCGGGCCGCATCGTCGAACAGGGCCGGGCCGAAGATATCCTGAACCGGCCCCAGCATCCCTATACCCAGGCTTTGATCGCCGCCGTGCCGCCGCTACGACCAGCCCATCGCCCCAGCGCCGAAACCGCCCCGCTGCTGGCGGTGGAAAAGCTGAACAAGACCTATGGTCACAAGGGATTTTTCGGCAAGGGCCGCGTCACCCATGCGGTCAATCAGGTGTCGTTCACCCTGCATAAGGGCAAGACCCTGGGCATCGTCGGTGAAAGCGGATCGGGGAAATCCACTCTGGCCCGCTGTCTGGCCCGGCTGATCGCCGCCGATACGGGGCATATCCGCTTTGACCAGTTGGACCTGCTGGCGCTGTCGGCCAAGGATTGGCGGCGCGAAAGCCGCCGGGTGCAGATGGTGTTCCAAGACCCCTTCGCCTCGCTCAATCCCCGGCGACGGGCGGGCGAACTGGTGGCGCAAGGACTGATCGCCCATGGCACCAAACGGCCCCAGGCGTTGGAACGCGCCCGCGCCCTGTTCGAACTGGTGGGGCTTGACCCCCAGGCGCTGAACCGCTTTCCCCACGAATTTTCCGGCGGGCAGCGCCAACGCATCGGCTTGGCCCGCGCCCTGGCTCTGGAGCCGGAAGTGTTGATCGCCGACGAAGCGGTTTCCGCCCTGGATGTCTCGGTTCAGGCTCAGGTGTTGGACCTGCTGGAAAGCCTGCGCAACCGGCTGGGGCTGTCGGTGCTGATCATCACCCACGATCTCAGGGTCGCGGCCCAGGTGGCCGATGATCTGCTGGTGATGAAAAACGGCGATGTGGTGGAAGCCGGATCGGCCCGCGACATCCTGGAAAACCCCCAGCACCCCTACACCCAGGCGCTGATCGCCGCAGTCCCCGGACGACACTGGACCCCACCGGAATTGAAAGCGGCAAGCTGACACGACAACGCCCCGGCCAGGAAATCCTGCCGGGACGATTTTTTACCGATGCCTCAAGCACTCTCAGGTTTCGTTATGCCGGGTGCTTTGCAAAATATCGATCAGCGCCTTGCAGGCCCCCAGGATATGGGCGCGGGTCAGTTCCTTGGCGCGGGCGATGTCGCCCTTGGCGCAAGTCTCGAAAATTTCGCGGTGACTGCGGTACGCCATGTCCATGCCGTTGGTCAGGGTGATCTGCAATCTTTGATAGCGCTCGATCCGATTGAGCGAGGCGTTGACCACCTGAAGATAATAGGGTCGGTTGCAGTCCTGATAGAGACTGTAATGGAACATCCGGTTCAACTCACCCCACTGGGCCGGGTCGTTGGTCTGGGCGAACTGTTCGCAATAAAGCTCGGCCTGGGCCAGCGACTGGGGGCGGATGTTTTGCAGGGAAAAGCCCAGCACTTCCGGTTCCAGGAGTGACCGGAACTCGAAGATTTCCTGAATTTCCTCGAACGACAGAGACGCCACCACCGCGCCGCGATAGCGTTGCGTCGTCACCAGCCCCTGCTCTTCCAGCCGGGCCAGCGCCTCGCGCACCGGGATGCGGCTGACATTGAACATCTTGGCGATGTGGTCTTGGCGCAGCACCTGATTTTCGCTCAGGCTGCCGTCGGTGATAGCCGTGCGCAACGCCTCGAAGATGACTTCGGAGGGCGATGCCATGCGTGAAATGTCCACGGCTTTGATGTTCACGCCTTCTTTGCTCACGTGATCCGCCAACTCAAGTTGCCTCATATCTGCGCTTAACTGCCTGAATTTTTAGCAAAAGTCCAGCTTCTTAGGCATATCCAAAACCATATTCGGAATCCTGTTGAAACGATATTGACTCTTTTATATTGGATCCAATATCGTTTTTTCACGGGTCACGACCCGCCGCATTAGGAGGGAAAGCACATGGTTGTCCGTTTCCACAAAGCTCTGCTTCTTAAGTGTTCCGGCTTCGCGCTGGCTGCCGCCCTGCTGGCGGCCCCCGTCAGCGAGGCCAAGGCCGACAAGCTTGACGACATCATTGCATCGGGAAAACTGCGTTGCGCGGTGACGCTGGATTTCCCGCCCATGGGCGCGCGTGACGCCAGCAACACGCCGATCGGGTTCGACGTCGATTACTGCAACGATCTGGCCAAGGCCCTGGGGGTCAAGGCGGAAATCGTCGATACCCCGTTCTCGGACCGCATTCCCGCTTTGGTGTCGGGCCGCGCCGATGTGGGCGTCGCCTCGACCTCGGATACCTTGGAACGGGCCAAGACCATCGGCTTTTCCATCCCCTATTTCGCCTTCAAGATGGTCATCCTGACCAAGCAGGGCTCGGGCCTGGATAAGTATGAACAGTTGAAGGGCCACAAGGTCGGCGATCCCGCCGGCACCTATGAAGCCCTGTCCCTGGAAGCCGATGTCAAGAAGTGGAACGACTCCAAGGGCACGTTCCGCGCCTATCAGAATCAGGCCGACACCTATCTGGCGCTGAGCCAGGATCAGATCGAAGCCACCGTCACGCCGTCCACTTCGGCTGCCTCCATCATCAAGGAAGGCAAGTACAAGAACCTGACGGTCACCGGCGATGCCCCCTACACCATCGACTATGTCTCGCTGATCGCGCTGCGCCAGGATCAGGGGCTGATCAATTACCTGAACCTGTTCGTCAATCAGCAGGTCCGCACCGGTCGTTACAAAGAGCTGTACCAGAAGTGGGTCGGCTTGGGCGAAGCCCCCAGCCTGACCGTGCCGGGCGTCTATCGGTAATCGCGCAGTGATTGGCGGTCAGGCCGACGCCTGACCCCGATCCAGACGGCGGGGCGAGCCGTCCTCCTCCCCTAATCGGCTCGTCCCCGTCCGGTTCCGCTATAGCCTCTCGAAGGCGTGGGTGGCTCAGGATGACTTACACCTTTCATTGGGTTCAGGCGTTCAATGCGCTTCCCGCCATGTTGGCGGGCGCATGGGTGACGATGGAACTGGCGGTTCTGTCCATGGGTATCGGCACCGTGGCGGCAATCTTGCTGGCGGTCGCCCTGCGCTCGGGCATTACCCCGCTCAGGCTTTTTGCCTCGGGCTGGGTCGGCATCGCCCGCAACACGCCGTCCCTGTTTCAGGTTTACATGGTTTATTTCGGCCTGGGATCGCTGGGCCTGCATCTGGATTCTTTTCCGTCCCTGCTGTTGGGGCTGACGTTCAACAATGCCGGATATCTGGCGGAAACCTTTCGCGCCGGGCTGCGCGCCGTGCCGGAAATCCAGGTGCGCGCCGGGCGCTCGCTGGGCATGGGCCGGGTGATGACGTTTCGCCTGATCGTGCTGCCGCAATTGCTGCGGCTGGTGTTCCACCCGATGACCAATCAGATGGTCTGGTCGGTGTTGATGACCTCGCTGGGGGTGGTGGTCGGTTTGAACAACGACCTGACCGGCGTCACCCAGGAATTGAACGTCAAGACCTATCGGACCTTTGAATTCTTCATTCTGGCCGCCGGTCTCTATTACGGGATTTCCAAAACCATCACCACGACGGCGCGCCTGTTGGCGTGGCGCCTGTTCCGCTACTGAGAGGCCGACCATGTTCGAAACATCTCTCGGCTGGCATGACCTTGTCTTCATGCTGCAAGGGGCGGGCATCACCCTGGCGATGACGGCGCTTTCCGTGGCGGCGGGCACCGCCATGGGATTGGGCTTCGGCGTGGTGCGCGCCACCTGCCCCTGGCTGATCAACGCCCCCTTGGGGTTGGTGCTGGACGTTTTCCGCTCGGTGCCGCTGCTGATCCAGTTCGTGCTGGCGGTATCCATTGTTTCCATCACCCGGATCAGCATCGCGCCGTTTGTCGTCGCCTGCGTGGTGCTGTCGCTCTATACCGCCGCCTACTGCACCGAAATCGTGCGCGGCGGCATCCTGGCGGTGCCGCGCACCACCCGACGCGCCGCCCGGTCCTTAGGGATGACTGCCTTTCAGGACTTCGTCTGGGTGGTCTTTCCCATCGCGCTCAGGGTCGCCCTGCCCAACTGGATCACCCTGATGCTGGGCGTGATGAAGGACAGTTCGCTGGCCCTGTGGATCGGTGTGATCGAGCTGTTGCGCTCGTCGCAGATCGTCGTGACCCGCATTCAGGAACCGCTGTTCGTCCTGTCGATCGTCGGCCTGATCTACTTTCTGATGAGTTTCCCCATCGCCCGCCTTGGTGCGCGGTACGAACGGAGATGGCGTGAAAATGATTGAGCTTCACGATATCCACAAATCCTTTGGCCCCCTGGAAGTCCTTAAAGGTGTCAGCATGACCGTGCCCCAGGGCGAGGTGCTGTCGGTTCTGGGCAGTTCGGGGTCAGGCAAATCGACGATGCTGATGTGCATCAACGGGCTGGAACCCATCCAGTCGGGCCGCATCGTCGTCGATGGCACCGATGTGCACGCGCCCAGCACCGACATCAACAAGCTGCGCCGCAAGATCGGCATCGTCTTTCAGCAATGGAATGCCTTCCCCCACCTGACGGTGTTGGAAAACGTCATGCTGGCGCCGCGCAAGGTGTTGGGAAAAAGCCGCGCCGAAGCCGAGGAAGTCGCCGTCAAACAGCTGAACCATGTGGGGCTGGGGGCCAAGCTGAACGCTTACCCGACCCGACTGTCGGGCGGGCAACAACAGCGCATGGCCATTGCCCGCGCGCTGGCCATGTCGCCCGATTACATGCTGTTCGACGAAGTGACCTCGGCCCTTGACCCGCAATTGGTGGGCGAGGTGCTGGACACCCTGCGCATGCTGTCGTCGGAAGGGATGACGATGATCGTCGTCACCCACGAAATCCGCTTCGCCCGCGAAGTCTCGGACCGGGTCGCCTTTTTCTATAAGGGCCGCATTTGCGAAATCGGCGCGCCCGAACAGGTCATCGGCGACCCGCAGCAACCCGAAACTATCGAGTTCATCAAGTCGGTCCTTTAAGGCCCGATCCTCCCCGCAACACGACAATCAAGAACCGTTTATCTCAAGGAGATCGCATCATGTGGAAGGGTGTCATTCCCGCCGTCACCACCAAGTTCAAGGCCGACGGCTCTATCGATAACGACGCCAACCTGCGGCTGTTCTGCCTGCAGATGGAGGCCGGATGCGACGGCCTGATCCTGGGCGGCTCGCTGGGCGAAGGCACCATGCTGAGCGACGAGGAACGTCTGGACCTGCTGAAGCCCGCCCGCGAGGCGGCTGGCAAGGCCCCAATTCTGCTGACCATCAATGAAGCATCGACCGCCCGCGCCGCCGATCTGGCCAAGCGCGCCGCCAAGGCTGGATATGACGGTCTGATGGTGGTGCCCAGCCCGATCTATCACACCGACCGCCGCGAAACCGTCGCCAGCCTGCGCGCCGTCGCCCAAGCCGGTGATCTGCCGGTGATGATCTATTCCAACCGCGTCGCCTATCGCGTCGATGTCACCAGCGACATCCTGGAAGAATTGGCCGACGACAAGCGCTTTGTCGCCATCAAGGAATCCAGCGACGATATCCGCCGCGTCACCGAAACCTTCAACCGTCTGGGCCGCCGCTACGCCGTCTTCACCGGCGTTGACAACCTGGCCTATGAAGCCCTGGCCGCCGGGGCCGACGGCTGGGTGGCGGGCCTGTGCTGCGCCTTCCCCGACGAAACCGTCGCCATCTATCGCCTGATGAAGGCGGGCCGCTGGCAGGAAGCGTTGGAAATCTATCGCTGGTTCCGCCCGCTGCTGGATTTGGACGTCAGCACCTATCTGGTCCAAAACATCAAGCTGGCCGAAAGCGTGGCCCTGGGCTTCAGCGATCATGTCCGCGCGCCGCGTCTGGCCCATGTCGGCGATGCCCGCGATCAGATCGAACGTCTGGTCAAGGACGCCATCGCCAAGCGCCCGTCCTTGCCCAAGGCGGCCTGATGGTTCTCAAATAATCCAAGGTGGACGGCGCGCGGCCCATCTCCGCGCGCCGTCCGGTTCAGGTGGAGGAAGACGGTCGTGAGCAAACATTCCTTTTTCTGCATCGATGGGCATACCTGCGGCAATCCGGTGCGTTTGGTGGCGGGCGGCGGCCCCACCTTGTCGGGCGACACCATGATCGAAAAGCGCGCCCATTTTCTGGCCGAATATGACTGGATCCGCACCGGCCTGATGTTCGAGCCGCGTGGGCACGACATGATGTCGGGCTCGATCCTCTATCCGCCGACCCGGCCCGATTGCGACGTGGCGATCCTGTTCATCGAAACGTCGGGCTGTCTACCCATGTGCGGTCACGGCACCATCGGCACCGTCACCATGGCCATCGAACATGGCCTGATCCGCCCCAAGACTCCGGGTGTTTTGCGTCTGGATACCCCCGCCGGTCTGGTGGTCGCCCAGTACCGCGAGGAAAACGGTTATGTCGAGGAAGTCCGCCTGACCAATGTGCCGTCGTTCCTGTACGCCCGCGGGCTGGTGGGCGAATGCCCCGGTCTGGGGGAAATCACTGTGGATGTGGCCTATGGCGGCAATTTCTACGCCATTGTCGAGCCGCAGAAGAATTTTCAGGACATCGCCGACGTCTCATCGCTGGACCTGATCCGCTGGAGCCCGCTTCTGCGCAAGTCGCTGAACGAGCGTTATCAGTTCGTCCACCCGGAAAAGCCGGAAATCCGGGGTCTTAGCCATATCCAATGGACCGGCAAGGCCAGGGTGGACGGCGCCGATGCCCGCAACGCCGTGTTCTATGGCGACAAGGCCATCGACCGTTCGCCCTGCGGCACCGGCACATCGGCGCGCATGGCCCATCTGGCCAGTTTGGGGCGTCTGGCGGTCGGCGACAGCTTTGTCCATGAAAGCATCATCGGATCGCTGTTCAAGGGCCGGGTCGAAGCTGCCGTCAAGGTCGGCGAGTTCGACGGCATCATCCCGTCCATCGGCGGCTGGGCTAGGATGACCGGCTACAACACCATCTTCATCGACGACCGCGACCCTTACGCCAAGGGCTTCCAGGTGCTGTAACGCGCCACTTTTCAGGAAAAGCAGGGAACCATCATGATCATCACGGGCCAAAATCTGATCGGCGGCATCGCGGAATCCGGACGGGGGGCGATCTTCGACGCCATTGAAGCAGCCACCGGCGCGGTGTTGGGGCCACGCTTTACCTGTGCCGATCATGCGGCGTTGGGCCGCGCCTGTCAGGCCGCCGCCGACAGTTTCACCGCCTTTCGCCAGACCACGCCCGAACTGCGCGCCCTGTTTCTGGAAGAAATCGGCCGACAGATCATGGCCCTGGGCGATGTGCTGATCGTTCGGGCGATGGCGGAAACCGGCCTGCCCCGCCCCCGTCTGGAAGGCGAACGCGCCCGCACGGTGGGCCAGTTGGGGCTGTTCGCCAAGGTGGTGCGCGACGGCACCTATCTTGATCTGCGCATCGATCCCGCCCTGCCCGACCGCCAACCCCTACCCCGCCCGGATTTGCGGTTGCGTCACATTCCCCTGGGGCCGGTGGCGGTGTTCGGGGCCAGCAACTTCCCCCTGGCCTTTTCGGTGGCGGGCGGTGATACCGCGTCGGCCCTGGCGGCAGGATGCCCGGTGGTGGTCAAGGCTCATCCCGCCCATCCCGGCACGTCGGAACTGGTGGGCCGGGCCATTCAAACTGCCGTGACCATTACCGGCCTGCCCGCCGGGGTGTTTTCCATGCTGTTCGGCGATCAGGAAATCGGCCGTCTTTTGGTGGCTGATCCACGCATCATGGCTGTGGGATTTACCGGGTCGCGCTCAGGCGGGTTGGCCCTGGCGGCGATTGCCCAGGCGCGGTCCTATCCCATTCCCGTCTATGCCGAGATGAGCAGCATCAACCCGGTGATCCTGCTGCCCACCGCGCTGCGCAATCGGGGCGAAGAAATCGGACGCGCCTTTGTCGCTGCCCTAACCTTGGGGGCCGGTCAGTTCTGCACCAATCCCGGTTTGATCCTGGCGGTGGACGGTCCCGACCTGAACCTGTTCCTGGCCTCTGCCGCCGATGCCCTGGCCCGTGTTCCTCCGGCGGTAATGCTGACGGCGGGCATCCGCGAAGCCTATCGGGCCGGAATTGCCGCCTTTAAGTCCCACTGCGCCGTCCGCCAGATCGCCAGCGGCCTGCCCGGCGGCGAGACCCTCGCCAGCGCCGCCTTGTTCAGCGTCGATGGCCGCACCTTCCTGTCGGACCCGCATTTGCGGGCCGAGGTGTTCGGGTCTTGCGCCCTGGTGGTGCGCTGCCGCGACATGGCCGAAATCGAAAGTGTCATCGACGCCCTGGAAGGCCAGTTGACCGCCGCCCTGCATCTGGACGACCCAGACCATGATCTGGCCCTCGCCCTGCTGCCCAAGCTGGAACTGAAGGCCGGGCGCATTCTGGTCAACGGCTTTGGCACTGGGGTCGAGGTGGCGCACGCCATGATGCATGGCGGGCCGTTCCCGTCCACATCGGACGGGCGGACCACTTCGGTCGGCAGTTTGGCCATCGCCCGTTTCCTGCGTCCGGTCTGCTATCAGAACCTGCCCGACGATCTGCTGCCCGACGAGTTGAAGGCCGACAATCCGCTGAACCTGCCCCGCAGCATCGATGGGGCCAGGCCATCATGAGCGACGCCGACGTTATCGTCGTCGGCGCCGGGATCATCGGCGCGGCCTGCGCCCACCG